>NZ_PUGA01000022.1:0-67705 GCF_003236725.1 Pantoea sp. ARC270 | reverse complement strand
GTGCCAGCAGCGCGCCGACACCGGCCGTGGGCAAGGTGGAGAGGATGGTGATGGGGTGGATAAAGCTCTCATAGAGCACGCCCAGCACGATATACATCGCGACAATCGCCGCCACAATCAGCCAGACGGTGCTGCTCAGCGCCGCTTCAAACGCCAGGGTGCTGCCCTGGAACTGGGTCATCATCTCCGCAGGCATCCCCAGATCTGCTTCAGCCTGCGACACCGCTTTCACCGCATCTTCCAGCGAGTAGCCGTCAGCGACATTAAAAGAGAAGGTCGCCGAAGGAAACTGGTCGAGATGGCTGATGCTGAGGGGCGCATGGCGCTGTTCGATGCGGGCAATGGCGCTCAGCGGCACGCTGCCGCCGTCACTGCTGTTCAGGCGAATCGCGTCCAGGCTCTGCAGGCCTGGCGTGGCGTGATTGTCCTGCTCCAGCACCACGCGATACTGATTGGCCTGGGTGTAGATGGTAGAGATCAGTCGCTGGCCGAAGGCGTTATAGAGCGCATTATCGACATCCGCCATGCTGATGCCGAGGCGGCTGGCGCTGTCGCGATCGACATTGACGTAGGCTTCCAGCCCCTGATCCTGCCAGTCGCTGCTGACATCGCGCAGCTGCGGCAGGGTTCTGAGCCGGTTCAGCAGGGCGGGCACCCAGGTGCTGAGCGACGACAGGGAACCCGACTGCAGCGTGAACTGATAGGGGGTGCGGCTCGCCTGCGTATCGATAGTGAGATCCTGCACCGCCTGCAGCCACAGCTGGACGCCCGGCAGCTGACTGACCTGCTGTTGCAGGCGCTGCTCGATTTCAGGAATACGGTCATCGCGCTCATCCAGCGGTTTCAGGTTGATCTGCAGCCGCGCGCTGTTCAGCGAGGCGTTGGTGCCATCCACGCCGACAAAGGAGGTCAGGCTCTGCACCGCCGGATCTTTCATGATGACCGAGGCGACGTCGCGGGTGCGCTGCGCCATGCTGGCGTAGGAAACAGACTGGGGAGCCTGCAGCGTACCCTGAATAATGCTGTTGTCCTGCTGCGGGAAGAAGCCTTTGGGGATGACCATCCAGAGCACCAGGGTCAGAACCAGCGTGCCCAGCGCCACCGACAGCGTCAGCCAGGGATGATTCAGCACCCGGCTCAGGCCGCGACCGTAAACGGCCACGATGCGGTCAAACATCGCCTCACTGGCCCGGGAGAAACGGTTCTGTTTGCGCAGCGACTCTGCGCTCAGCATTCTGGCGCACATCATCGGCGTCAGCGTCAGCGAGACCACGGCAGAAATCAGAATCGCCACTGCCAGCGTCACGGCAAATTCGCGGAACAGGCGGCCAATCACATCCCCCATAAACAGCAGCGGGATAAGCACCGCAATCAGCGAGAAGGTGAGGGAGATGATGGTAAAACCGATCTCGCCAGCCCCTTTCAGCGCAGCGGTGAGCGGCTTTTCTCCTTTCTCGATATAGCGTGAGATGTTCTCAATCACCACGATGGCATCGTCGACCACAAAGCCGGTGGCGATGGTCAGCGCCATCAGCGTGAGGTTGTTGATCGAAAAGCCGAGGAAATACATCGCGGCAAAGGTGCCGATCAGCGACAGCGGCACGGCGACTGCCGGAATCAGGGTGGCCGGCACATTGCGCAGAAAGAGGTAGATAATCATCACCACCAGCGCCATCGCCAGCATCAGCTCATGCTGTGTGTCACTGACCGACGCGCGGATATTGGTGGTGCGGTCGGTGAGCAGTTTCACCTCCACCGATTTTGGCAGCGTCGCCGTCAGCGCAGGCAGCATGGCGCGAATGCTGTCGGCGGTGGCGATGATATTGGCTCCGGGCTGACGCTGAACGTTGAGCACAATCGCCGCATCGCGGTTGGCCCACGCACCCAGCCAGCTGTTTTCCGCGCCCTGTTCGATGGTCGCCACATCGCCAAGCCGCACCGGTGCGCCATTTTTGTAGCTGATAATCAGCTGGCGGTAATCCTCGGCAGATTTCATCTGGTCATTGGCTGACAGGGTGACTGAGCGGGTCGGGCCATCCAGGCTCCCTTTGGCGGAGTTGACGTTGGCATTGCTGATCGCGGTGCGCACGCTTTCGCTGGTCAGACCCAGCGCCGCCAGCGCCTGGGCATTCATTTTTACCCGCACGGCCGGACGCTGACCGCCCGACAGGGTGACGAGGCCGACGCCGCTGACCTGAGAAATCTTCTGCGCCACCCGCGTTTCCACCATGTCCTGAACCTGCGTCAGCGGCATGCTGCTGGTGGTGACCGCCAGCGTCATGATCGGCGGATCGGCCGGGTTCACTTTGCTGTAGACCGGTGGATTGGGCAGATCGTTGGGCAGCAGGTTGGTGGCGGAGTTAATGGCGGCCTGCACCTCCTGCTCAGCCACATCCAGCGGCAGCGACAGCTGGAACTGCAGGGTCACAACCGAGGCGCCCCCCGCGCTTTGCGACGCCATCTGTTTCAGACCGGACATCTGGCCAAACTGGCGCTCCAGCGGGGCGGTAATGGAAGAGGTGACCACATCCGGGCTGGCGCCCGGGTAGAGCGTGACCACCTGGATGGTCGGATAGTCCACTTCTGGCAGGGCCGACACCGGCAGGAAGCGATAACCCAGCACCCCGGCCAGTAAAATCGCAATCATCAACAGCGTGGTGGCAACCGGACGCAGAATAAACTGCCGTGACGGCCCGCCACTGTGATCGGGAGGCATGACCTGCATTACTCACGCTCTCCTTTTGACGGCAGGGTGGCCCGGCTGCTGCCCGGTGCACTGCTCTGGGCGGTCACGACCTCGACTTTCGCACCTTCAGTCAGGCGATCCAGACCGTCGGTGACGACACGCTCACCCGCTTCCAGACCGGCGCTGACCACCACCTTCTGGCTGTCCTGCAGCCCGGCCATCACGCTTTTCTTACTGACCTTGTTGTCGCTGTTAACCACCCAGACAAAGTGGCCCTCGTTGCCCATCTGCAGTGCGGCAGGCGGGATCACAATCGCATCCTGCAGGGTGTTGACCTTGAGGCGCACATTGACGAACTGGTTGGGGAAGAGCGTGTCATCCTGATTGTCAAAACGCGCTTTGATTTTGATGGTGCCGGTGGTGACATCAATCTGGTTGTCCAGGCTCAGCAGCTTACCGCTGGCAATCAGATTCTGGTTACTGCGATCCCAGGCTTCCACCAGCAGTGGCTCACCGCTTTTCTGCGCTTTCAGAATCGGCGTGATGCTGTTTTCTGCCAGGGTAAAGACCACATCGATCGGCTGCGTCTGGGTGATGATCACAATGCCGTTGGTGTCGCCGCTGGTCACGTAGTTGCCGACATCCACCTGTTTCAGACCAACCCGACCGGCAATGGGTGCGGTGATCCGACTGTAGGTGAGGTTAAGCTGCGCACTGGCGACACTGCCCTCATCGGCTTTCAGCGTGCCGAGCGTTTCGCTGACCAGTGAGCGCTGGGTATCCAGATCCTGTTGCGACACCAGCGACGTTTTCGCCAGCTTTTCATAGCGTGCCAGGTCCCGGCGGGCGTTAGCCAGCGTCGCCTGATCTTTCGCCAGCTGGCCCTGCGCCTGGGTGAGGGCTACCTGATAAGGTCGCGGATCGACTTCCGCCAGCAACTCGCCCGCTTTGACCTGCTGACCTTCGGTAAAATGGATCGCCAGCAGATCGCCATTCACCCGACTGCGCACCGTGGCGGTATTGGCGGCGGTGACGGTGCCGAGACCGCTCAGATATTGCGGCACGCTCTGGCGGGTCGCTGTAGCGGCCTGAACCGGTGCCAGCGAACGGCGTGCGCCGTCATCGCCACCCTTACCGCGTGGGGCTGGCGAGCCACTCTGGCTGCTCTGCGGCTCAGCGGGGCGCTGCCAGACGTAATAGCCGCCAGCGGCCACGGCGATCAGGGCCAGCACGATCAGGGTTTTTTTCATAACAGGATGTCGGGTGCTCATGATTGTTGATGCTCTCCAGCAGTGACGTAGTCCCAGGCGCAGGCATCAAAGGGGTAGCCTGCAAACGACAGAGTGTAGTCGCCTCTGACAGGCAGAAATTGAAGGAATTAAGGATATCTGTCAGGACGGCGTAATTATGCCTGTTCTTTCATTAATCGCAGCACAATCGTCATTAAGCCATGAAAATCCCTTTGCTATGCTGAAATAAAGACCCTTTATCAGGCAAATAAGGAGCAGAGGATGAGTCAGAATCAAACCCGGCAGTTAGGTGACAGTGGTATCGCGGTGCCGTTACTGACGTTTGGCGGTAATGTATTTGGCTGGACGGTGGATCAGCCGACCTCCTTTTCGCTGCTGGATGCGCTGGTGGAGAAAGGACTCTGGTTTATCGACACCGCCGACGTCTATTCCCGCTGGGCACCGGGCAACAAAGGGGGAGAATCGGAAACCATTATTGGTGAGTGGCTGAAAAAAAGCGGTAAACGTGACCAGATCGTACTGGCGACCAAGGTCGGCATGGAGCTGTCACCCGAGAAAACCGGGCTGAAGCCGCAATATATTCGCCAGGCGGTCGAAGATTCACTGCGGCGGTTACAGACTGACTATATCGATCTCTATCAGGCGCATCGCGACGACCAGGATACGCCGCTGGCCGACACCCTGAGTGCCTTCGACAGCCTGATCCGGGAAGGGAAAGTGCGCGCCATCGGGGCCTCTAACTACAGTGCGGCGCGGCTTGAGGAGGCATTGCAGGTGAGTGAGAGCCAGGGGCTGGCGCGCTATGAAACCTTACAACCTGAATATAACCTCTATGACCGTCAGCCCTATGAATCGGAGCTTGAGCCGGTGGTCATGGCACAGGGTCTGGGCGTCATCAACTACTACTCGCTGGCGAGCGGTTTTCTCAGTGGCAAATACCGTGATGCGGCTGATGCCGGAAAAAGCGCACGGGGGCAGGGCGTGGTAGAGAAATACCTCAATCCGCGCGGATTGCGGATTCTCGACGCGCTGGATGCCATCAGCGAGGCGCATCAGGTGACGCCGACGCAGGTCGCACTCGCCTGGCAGATTGCCCGTCCCGGGATTACCGCGCCGATCGTCAGCGCCACCTCGCTTCAGCAGATCGACGACCTGGTGGGGGCGACACAGCTGACCCTGACCCCAGAGCAGATTGCACAGCTGGACGAGGCCAGCCGCTGATTCAGGGGGCGCTAGCGCCCCTTTATCGATTACGCCTGTCAAAAAATGCGCATTCTGCCCGCAGAGTAACCATTCAGCGATCCCGATCACAAATGCGTTAATAAACTGATGTTTCAGGAAATTATGCGCACGTATTTACAAAAACTGAAGCTTATCCAGCACTATCCTCTGCGCGTCACTTCCTGTCACTCACATAAGAAAACGCACCATGAAAAACAGACAAGCAGAGCACGCTTTTCCGCTGCGCCGTGTGGCAACCGGCACCCTGATCCTGGCTATCCTCTCCGCGCCCGCTATGGCCGCTGACGCTCTGAGCCCGGATTCCGAATGGATGTTTGGTGACTGGGACGGTTACCGAACGCAGCTGCAGGACGAAGGGATTAAGTTTGACGTTAACTACACCATGGAAAGTGCCGCCAATCTGGGTGGCGGCGCAGATACCAACACCACCATGCGCTACAGCGATCAGTGGACGTTTGGCACCAACTTCGACCTGGAAAAACTGCTGAACTGGCAGGATGCAGAGTTTCAGATGACCGTCACTAACCGCGACGGACAGAATCTCTCTGAGCAGGTGGCGGATAAACGCACCGGTATGCTCTCATCGGTTCAGGAGGTGTACGGTCGCGGTCAGACCTGGCGGCTGACGCAGTTCTGGTTGCGCAAAGGGCTGTTCAACGATGTGGTTGATCTGAAAGCCGGGCGGGTCACCGTGGGCGAGGACTTCGATAACTTCGACGGCAACCTGTTCCAGAACCTGGCGCTGGGCAGCGGCCAGGCGGGTAACTGGCGCGGCGACCGCTGGTTCAACTGGCCGGTCTCGCAGTGGGGCGGTCGGGTAAAAATCAATATGACGCCTGAGCTGTTCTTCCAGGTAGGTTTCTACAACCAGAACCGCGCCAACTACGATCGCGGCGATGGCTTCCGGCTCGATACCAGCAACTCTGAAGGCAATCTGGTGCCGGTCGAACTGGGCTGGAAACCGACGTTCGGGCCGGAAAAATTACCGGGTAACTACCGCATCGGCTACTACTACTCGTCAGTGGATGGCGATGTTTATGGCAGCTGGCGCAACGGCGGCTATCAGGATCAGGCTCACGCCTATGGCGGCTATCTGCTGTTACAACAGCAGCTGACCGCGCAGGATGGCGATGTGAATCGTGGTCTGGGCGTGCGGGTACAGGCTGTGATGAACGATCACAAGACCTCGAAAACCGACAACTACCAGTCTGTCGCCTTGACCTGGACCGGTCCGTTTGATGCCCGTCCGCAGGATGAGATTGGCGTAGGCGCATCACGCATTCATGTGAACAGCGACTATACCCGCTCCCTGCGTCAGCAGAATCAGGCCAATGGTGAGAGCCGCTTTGACAGCCCGACCTATCTGCCGATTCAGGAAGGGTCAGAGTACAACTATGAGGTTTACTACAACGCCAAAGTGACGAACTGGATGTCACTGCGACCTAACCTGCAGTATGTGGTGGCACCCGGTGCGGTGAGTGAAGTCAAAGATGCCTTTATCGGCGGTATCAGCGCCAATATTGCCTTCTGATCTTCAATAACACCTGAACAGACGACTTCTAGACGTAAAGTGATGGGAGTCTGCGCCAGTAGCAAAGCATAGCGGGCCAGGGATGGCCCGCGCTGAGCCCGCCAGGGATGGCGGGTTTTGCGTCTTTGCGAAAGGCGCAGGCTCCCTGAGCCTGCTCTCGGTTATCCGCAAACAAAAACGGCACCCTCAGGTGCCGTTTTTAGTATTACAGTGCCAGCCTAGCGGAACAACACCTCTGCCCAGCGGGCCAGACCGGCCGTGACCGAGGCGAAATCATCGCCACCGGCAATCGGCGTGTCGGGCAGCGTCTGCTGCAGCGCCGCGCGCAGCAGAGGCGAACGCGCACTGCCGCCCGTCAGGTAAATGACATCAGGCTTAATCTGGCTGGTGGCTAAGGCAAGCTGCACCTGCTCAAGAATTTTCTCCAGCGGCTGACTGATCGCCTCCTGCAGCTGACCCACACTCACGTCTGTCTGCAGCGCGGCGGCCACGAAGTCGAGTGAGGCGGTATGCACCGGGGCGTCTGACAGCGCAATCTTGCTCTCTTCCGCCGCGCGCACCAGGCGGTAACTCAGCTTCTGCTGCCACACTTTCAGCAGACGCGCCACGATGTCACCCTGTTCTGCGTCACGCACTAAATCCCGCAGCCATTTCCCGCAGGCGGCGCTGTAAAAGTCGCTCTGCGCCGGCACATCGTTGATGGCAATCGCGTTCCACCACGGCAGCGCGGGCAGGGCGGTGCCCTTCTGAGTGTTGCCGCCCAGACCCAGCAGCGGCATAAGCGTCTTAAAGGCCAGCATGATATCCAGATCGTTACCGCCGACGCGACAGCCACTGTGGCCCAGCAGGCTTTCACGACGGTCGGCTCTGTTGCGCCATTGCGGGCCCATCAGCAACATCGAGCAGTCGGTGGTGCCGCCGCCGATATCCACCACCAGCACCCGCGTCTCCTGCTGCAGTGTCGCTTCGAAATCGAGTCCGGCGGCGACGGGTTCAAACTGAAACTCAACGTCACGGAATCCGGCGCGGTGGGCGGCACGCAGCAGGATACCCTCTGCCTGCTGGTTCGACTCATCGCTACCCAGCCCCTGGAAGTTGACAGGGCGACCGATCACCGCCTGATCGAGGGTCTGCCCGAGCTGGCTTTCACCCTGCTGGCGGATGTGCAGCATCATGGCGCAGACCAGATCTTCAAACAGGGCGATCTGCTGTGGCTTCAGGCCACTGGCACCCAGAAAGGATTTGGGGGATTTAACGAACCAGACATCTTCGGGATCGACCATATAGTGCTGCAGGGCGGTCAGACCAAACTGCACGCTGCCGGGCTGAACCTCAATATCCTCTTCGCGGTTGTAACGCAGCGCGCGCTGCAGCAGCGCGGTGGTTTCACTGTCAGGGGTTGCCACCTGATGATGACGATAGAGCCATTCGCTGACCGACTCGCGGGTCGGGGCACAGATCATTGACGGCAGCAGACGCTGACCATTTTCCAGCGTTAACAGACGCGGCGAGCCATTTTCGCTCACTGCAATGGAGCAGTTAGCCGTGCCGTAATCGAATCCTATGAACATTTTCGCCCCCATGCCGGAAAAAAGGGGGCGACTTTAGCGCAGCTTCAGCAGGGTGGCAAGCAGCCAGCGCGGGAATCAGCGGATAGCAAAGAGGCGATCTTCCGCCAGGGAACGGAGCGGCTGACGCTCGGTTACCGCACTGCCCCAGACGCCATCGACGTCAAGATCAGCCAGCGTGCTAAGCACCGCCGGAACGGAAACCGGACCCGCCAGCACCGAAATATGGCGCTGCGTTGCCTGGCCCTGAATGATGGTCAGCAGCATCTCATCCATCAGGCTGGTGTGGGCGTTAGCAACCAGTTCCGGTGCCAGCACCAGGTAATCGACTACTTCGTCACTCAGCAGATTAAAGGCGTCCAGATTGCGGCCAAAATGATGCAGCGCGATGCGACAGCCACACTCACGCAGCTGCAACAGCGCGGTATAGAACCGATCGCTTTTGCTCAGTACGCTGGCGGCCGGGAAAGCAAAACCACAGCGGCTGCTGGCGAGACCTGCGGCGACAAAGCGCTGACAGAGTTGCTGCACAAAAGCGGCGTCACCGAGCAGCTCTTCACTCAGCGGCAGGATCACCGGGATCCCTTTTTTATTCAGCGTCCCGACGTCCTGGCGGAAAAAGGCCTCGATGATATTGCTATCGAGCCGGCGACGCAGCGTTTCATCCGGCAGGTTATGACGCAGCAGGGCTTCATCCACCAGAATCCCCTCCGCAGTCAACAGCTGGACCTCCAGCAGCCAGATAAAGGCTGACTGAGGCGTTTTAGGCGGGGCGACAGCCCAGGCGGGCAGCTCAATTTGCAGCGCATCAATCATCGCAGCATCCACTCCCTGAGGGTTGCCCGGCAGCGGCAGACGATGCTGTTCAAAGACGACCAGCCGTCCGCGCCCGCTGCGTTTGGCGTTGTAGCAGGCGATGTCTGCCTGCGACAGCACATCACCGCTGACACAGTTGTCAGCGGAAATCTGTGTGACGCCCGCGCTCGCCCCCACCTGATAGCGGCGTTCCTGCCACTGGAAACGATAGTCGTTTACGGCGGCCACAATCCGCTGCACCACGTCACGCGCCTGGTCGACCTGACAGTCGGCCATCAGCAGGGCAAACTCATCGCCGCCCAGTCGGGCCAGGAAATCACTGCTGCGCAGATGGTGCTGCATCAGCTCTGAGAGTTCCCGCAGTAACGCATCGCCCGCAGCATGGCCGGCGCTGTCATTGACCGCTTTAAACTTATCCAGGTCGATGAACACCAGCACGTGCTGATGATGATGTTCAGCCGCGTCAAACAGCAGTCGCTTAAGCTGCAGCTCAAAACTGGCCCGGTTAGGCAAACGTGTCAGGGTGTCATGCAGCGCGCTGTAGCTCAGGCGCTTCATCAGTTTTCGCGACTCGCTCACATCCTGAATAACCATCACCGCGCCCTGTTCAAGACCCGCTTCGGAGCGCAGTGGCGTAATGCTGTAGTGAATATCGATATGGCCGCCATCCGGGGTGTGCAGCACCAGATCTTCATCCAGATCGGGGGTGATTTTTTCTGGCGGTAACTGGCATAGAAGCAGATTCTCCACCTCAGGGCCGGTCTGTCCCTGGGTGATGTGCAGCAGCTCGCTCAGCGGCTTGCCGGCGGCCTGCTCCTGAGACCAGCCGCTCATCTTCTCCGCCACCGGATTCATAAAGGCCACGCGCATCGCTTCATCGGTACTGATCACCGCCTCGCCGATCGAGTCCAGGGTGATCGCCATGCGCTCTTTCTCCTGAAACAGCGCTTCATTAAGATCGCGCAGCGGCGTAATGTCCTGACAGATGCCGAGCATACGCTCGATACGGCCCTCTTTACTCAGCTGCCGGTTCGCCTGCGTGCGGATCCAGCGCTGACCCTGCGCGTCCACGATGCGATACTCCATATGGAACGCACTGCGCAGCTCTATCGCCTGCTGCACCGTCAATGCGGCATATTCGCGATCGGCGGTATGCAGCAGATGGAGCCAGAGGTCATAGCTGGGCGACTCATGCGGAGCCAGACCAAACAGGGCGTACATGCGCTTGTCCCACAGCATCTCGCCGGTCAGCAGGTTCCACTCCCAGACGCCGATGCCGCCCGCCTCATTCGCCAGCGTGATGCGCTCCATCAGGCGCCGGTTTACCTGCTCGCTCTTTTTCAGCTCGGAGATGTCGATGATCTGCGCAATAAAATAGAGCGGTGCCGTGTCGCCGTCACGCACCAGCGACACCGTCAGCCGCGCCCAGACGATCTCACCATCCTTGCGGAAATAGCGTTTTTCAAAGGTGTAGGTATCAATCTCACCTTCCAGCAGCTGGTTTACCTGCTGCAGGTCGAGAGCCAGATCGTCGGGATGGGTAATCTGCTGAAACGTCAGCCGCTTCAGCTCCTCCGCCGGATAACCCAGGATCTGGCAAAGCGAACGGTTCACCTGCAGCCAGTTACCCTGCGGCGCGACCAGCGCCATACCGATCGCGGAGTACTCCATCGCATGACGGAAACGAGTTTCACTGTCGGTGATATGCAGCTTTTCGCGCCGGAACGCATCCATCACCAGCGACATAATATGGCTGGGGATCAGGACCAGCAGGAAGGGTAACCAGCTGGAGACCGGGCCCAGCGCGGTGTTGTTATTCACCACGCTGACCAGGTTACAGGCCAGCAATAATGCGATAAAGCTGGCATTGAGGAAGAACAGCACAAACGCCTGCAGCTTAGGCAGGCGAACGGCGCACCAGAAGAGGATCACCACGATAAAGGTAAAGGGCCACGGCATAAAACGCAGTGCCAGGTAGCTGGCGCCTAAAGTGATAAGCAGCGTCAGCACGCACTCCGCCGGACGCAGATCGCTGAAGTGCGCGCGCCGCAGCGGCCACGGCATCAGCAGTAACATCGGGCCTAACACCAGCATGCCGATGATTTCAGAGATCACCCAGGTATAGAAGAAGGGAAACGACGCGTGCCCGCTAACCCTGAGCATCCACAGCGCCAGCAGCCCGCCGAGCAGCGGGGTCACAATGCCCACCGACAGCACCAGCCGTGCCCAGTCGTGCAGCGAATTCAGCGGCGCACGCCGATCGAGCAGGGCGCGCAGCAGCATCCCGCCCACGCCCGCCTGCACCAGGTTGAGCAGGGCGAATTTAATGTTAGCGAGGGCAGGGCCGATGACGATGGCATTAGCGGCTGCGGTGCCGAGCACGCAGGCCGTCAGCAGCAGCGGCAGCTGACGTAGCGGGCAGCGAAACACCACAATAGTCATGAAGGTGGTCGGGAACCAGAGCGGTGAAATTTTCACGCTCACCACGATCAGTTCAAGACAGAACAGCGTCAGGACAAATACCGCACAGCCCAGGAGCAGGGCCGAGAGCCAGTGGCCAGGTGTGCTATTTTGCGGGGCAAAGATCTCAATCGTCATGCAGACTTCCGGCAGGGTGCAGAGCTCCGCAATGGCGAATCAGGCACCGGTCATTCTCTGACTGCATGCTAGCACATTCGGCAAAGAAAAAAGGGAGGAAATCGAGTTTGCCCGTTATTCAGCGAATTGACGGGCAGGGAAATATCGATGGGCAGCCTGTTGATTACTGGCGAAAAAGATCGGCCCGGGTGTAGGGTTTTTCCAGACCCGCCAGGCTGGCAGAGAAGCGCTCCAGAAACTGCTGGGTAGTGGCAACGCGACCGTGACTCATCAGGACAAACGGCACGAGCAGCGCGGCCCCGATTTGCGGCCAGCTGAAGCCCTTTAGCGCGGTGCGGCGCTGGGAGATCAGAAACGCGGTGCTCAGCGTGAAGCCCAGCAGCAGACCGGTCGCCACCTCACTTTTCGAGTGTGCGTGGATAACGAGACGGGAGAAACCGACCATCAGCGGGATCAGATAGCCAACGCCAATCGCCGCCACGCGCAGCAGCGCAGGCCAGCGCCCGGAGATCAGCCACAGCATCACTGGCCACAGGGTGGCAGACATGGCGCTGTGACCGCTGAAGCCGGTAAAGTTGAAGCGGGCGCTGCCGATGCCAAAGCCCAGAAACAGAATTTTAGAAAGGCTGACGGTCAGACCGGCCAGGCCAAATGCCACAATCCAGTAAAACACCGTAAGACGGTTATCACTCTTCCACGGCAGAATCAGCGCAATAATCACCGCTGTCGGAATCAACAGCATGCTGTCGCCAAAATAGGTCAAAGTCTTCCAGTGCATACAACTCCTGATGCATCATTCGGTCGTCACGTTCGCGACACGGGTTATCTGAACGGCCCGCTGCGCAGGCCATTTTTTTCTGAGTAGGGGGTGACACTAGTTTATCGGTGAAATGAGTGGCGTCCAAAGGAGAAAGTCTGAAAAGTCGCAGACGCCATTTCTCTGGCATCAAAAGGCCGAAATCCCTATACTTAGCGCGAACACACCCTCTCCATTTCGGCCCGTCAGCTGCCCGCGTAATGTGTGACCAGTGGCAGGCTCCAGTTATCAGGTCTTAAAAAAGTATGACTGACAAGTCCCATCAGTGCGTGATTGTAGGCATTGCCGGCGCTTCCGCATCCGGTAAAAGTTTAATTGCCAGCACGCTCTATCGTGAAATCCGTGATCAGGTTGGTGGCGAGCATATCGGGGTTATCCCGGAAGATGCGTATTACAAAGATCAAAGTCACCTCACCATGGAAGAGAGGGTTAAAACCAATTATGACCATCCGAGCGCGATGGATCATGATTTACTGCTGCAGCATCTGCAGGCCGTCAAAGCCGGGCAGGATATTGAGCTGCCGGTGTATAGCTATGTCGAGCACACCCGCACCCAGGAAACGCAGATCCTCAAGGCGAAGAAGGTAATTATCCTTGAGGGGATCCTGCTGCTGACCGACGCGCGCCTGCGCCAGGAGCTCAACTTCTCCATCTTCGTGGACACGCCGCTCGACATCTGTCTGATGCGCCGTATGAAACGTGACGTCAATGAGCGTGGCCGCTCCATGGATTCGGTAATGAGCCAGTATCAGAAGACCGTGCGTCCGATGTTCCTGCAGTTTATCGAACCGTCTAAGCAGTACGCGGATATCATCGTGCCACGCGGCGGGAAGAACCGTATCGCCATCGATATCCTCAAGGCGAAAATCAACCAGTTTTTTGAATAGTTCACGTCCCTGAGGACGTGAGGCAGACCGGCGGCAGGCACGCCTGCCGGTTTGCTACACTCATGTCATGGAGTTACCGCAATGAGATTATGCGATCGCGATATCGAAGCCTGGCTGGACAGCGGCAAGCTGGCGATTGAGCCGCGTCCGCCGGTCGAGCGCATCAACGGCGCCACGGTCGATGTGCGCCTGGGCAATCAGTTCCGTACCTTCAGCGGTCATACCGCAGCCTTTATCGATCTGAGCGGCCCGAAACAGGAAGTGAGCGCGGCACTGGATCGCGTGATGAGCGATGAGATCGTGCTGGCGGATGGCGAAGCCTTTTTCCTGCATCCGGGTGAGCTGGCCCTGGCGGTAACGCTGGAGTCGGTGACGCTGCCGGACGATCTGGTGGGCTGGCTGGATGGTCGCTCTTCGCTGGCCCGGCTCGGACTGATGGTGCATGTCACGGCGCACCGCATCGATCCCGGCTGGCAGGGCCGGATCGTGCTGGAGTTCTACAATTCCGGTAAACTGCCGCTGGCGCTGCGTCCCGGTATGCTTATCGGCGCGCTGAGTTTCGAGCCGCTTTCTGGCCCGGCTGCACGCCCTTATAACCGTCGTGAAGATGCCAAATATCGGGGTCAGCAGGGCGCTGACGCCAGTCGTATCGACAAAGACTGATCTGAGGATTTGATGAAAAGAGTGATAACCACGCTGGCCATCCTGTTAGTGGTGGTCGTAACGGGAATGAGCGCGCTGGTACTGCTGGTCAATCCCAACGACTTCCGTGCCTATATGGTGCAGCAGGTCGAACAACGCAGTGGTTATCAGCTTCAGGTCAGCAGCGATCTGCGCTGGCACGTCTGGCCGCAGCTGAGCATTCTCTCCGGCCGGATGAGTCTGACCGCGCCGGGTGCCAGCCAGCCGCTGGTCTCGGCCGACAATATGCGGCTGGATGTGGATCTCTGGCCGCTGTTATCCCATCAGCTGAGCGTCAGCCAGGTGTTGCTGAAAAATGCGGTGGTGCGCGTCACGCCAGACAGCGCTGCCCGGCTGAGCAAAAATGCCCCCCAGGGACCCCGTGATGCCGATCCGGTTGCTCCCTCCGGCGGCTGGTCGTTTGACATCGCGAAACTGCAGGTGGCAGACAGCCTGCTGATCTGGCAGCAGCCAGGCGGCGACGAATACAATTTTCGCGACCTCAACATGAACATGGAGCAGGACGCGAACAAGCAGGCGACGCTGGCGCTGAGCACCACGCTGATGCGCAACCAGCGCAACGCCACTGTCACCCTCAAAGGTCAGCTGGATGCCGCCCAGTATCCTCATCGTCTCACCGGCCAGCTCCAGCAGTTTGATTACACCCTTTCCGGTGCCGATATCCCGCCTCAGGGCATTAAAGGTTCGCTGACCCTGCAGGGCGAATGGAATGGCGACCGCCAGCAGTTTGCCTTCAGCAACCTGCAACTCACGGCTAATGACACCACGCTGACCGGTCAGGGTGAGGGCCATATTGCGCCGCCGCAGCGGCTGGCGCTGGATCTGAAAGCGACCACGCTGAACCTCGATAATCTGCTGAACGGTGCCCCCGTTGCCGAGACGCCCGGCGTGCAGCGCGCGACCGTCGCACGGTCGCCGGTGATTGCTGCGCCGCGTGAAACCCGCAATGCCGATTCCCCGCTGAACGAGATGGATCTGGCCCTGAAATTACAGGCGGACAGTGCGGTCTGGCGCGGACTGTCGCTCACCGGCCTCACCGTCGATGCCAGCAACCAGCAGGGGCTGATGACCCTGAACACCCTGCGCGGCAAATTGGGCAATGGCAGCTTCTCGATCCCCGGCAGCATTGATATCCGTCAGCCGGAGACGCAGGTGGCCCTGAAGCCCCAGCTCCGGCTGATTGCCATTCAGCCGCTGCTGAAGGCATTTGCGCTGCCGGAGAGTCTGCAGGGCAATCTGAGTCTTGATGGCGAACTGGCCGGCGACACGCTGAATGTCGAGGCGGCCAAACGTCGCTGGCAGGGCAGGGCGACGATCAGCGCCAGTAACCTGAAGCTGGCTCAGATTAACCTTCAGCAGATGGTGCAGCGCGCCGTGGCGCGGGTGAGCGACAAAGTCAGCAATACAGAGAAGGCCGATGAAGGCATTGAGTCGATCAGTGCGCAGGTCGCCCTGAATAAAGGTGTGCTCAGCTTCAGCGATATCGAAGGCAATGGTCAGGATCTCGGCTTACAGGGCGCGGGCAGGGTGGATCTGGCGCAGCGTCAGCTGGATGTCACGCTGGGTCTGAAAATTAGTGGCTGGCAGGGTGACGACGCGCTGGTGAAGACGCTGTCTGCTCAGCCGATTCCGCTGCGTATGTATGGCGACTGGGACAGTCTGCAATATTCACTGCCGGTGGATGCAGTGCTGCGTGACCGGTTACAGAGTGAAGCGAAATCCCGGCTCAATCAGTGGATCGATCGTCAGAAAGATGACGAGAACAAACAGAACCTGAAGAAAATCCTGCGCCCGTAACGGGCGCAGTGCCTTACACCTCATCATCAGCGGCGGGCTGGAAGAGGATCTCCACCTTCTGAACCCGGTGGTTTTCAACCTGCAGGGTTTTTAGCAGATAGTCGCCCAGCTGCAGCGCATCGCCGGCCTGCGGGATGTGTTGCAGCTTATCCATCAGTAATCCTGCCAGCGTATGATAGTCGCGCTGCTCATCCAGCGGCAGCTTCACGTAGAGCGCCAGATCTTCCAGTGGCATGTGGCCGTTAGCCACCCAATGGCCTTCAGCCAGAATCTGAATATCGTAACGGGCGTCGATTTCACCGGCTTCGTTCGGCAGATTGCCGGCGATAGTTTCCATCACATCACTCAGGGTGACGACACCCTCCACCGAACCAAACTCATCCACCACAAAGGCGAAGTGCGTGTGCGCCTGGCGAAACTGCTCCAGCGCCTGCAGCAGCGTCAGGCGTTCAGGAAACACCAGCGGCTGGCGGATCAGGGCGCGCAGGTCGAGCGACACGTTGTGCAGTGACTGATGCAGCAGATCGATGACGTGAACCACGCCGAGCGGTTCGCTGGAGTGGTCGGTAATCAGGATCCGCGTGTGCTGATTGCGGTCAAGGCGTGACATGATCTCTGCCGGGTCGTCACTGAGATCGATATGTTCGACGTCATGGCGCGAGGTCATGATGCTGTTGACGTGGCGCTGACCCAGACCCAGCACCCGGGCAATCATCACCCGCTCCTGCCGGTTAAACAGCATGCTGTCATCGCTGTCTGCAATCAGTGACGAGGTCTTTGCGTCCAGCTCCGCCGGTTCCGCCGCGCCACGCAGCAGTCGCAGCACCGCCTCCGCCGTTCGCTGACGCAGCGGGCGACCCGCCGAGAGGACCCGCCTGCGGTTGAAGTGAGCCAGCTGGTTCAGCGCCTCAATAATTACCGAGAAGCCAATGGCGGCGTAGAGATACCCTTTCGGGATCACAAAGCCAAAGCCCTCTGCCACCAGACTGAAGCCAATCATCAGTAAAAAGCTTAAGCAGAGGATGACAATCGTCGGATGGCTGTTCACAAAGCGGGTTAAGGGCTTACTGGCCAGCAGCATCAGCAGAATGGCAATGGTAACCGCAATCATCATGACCGGCAGGTCGTTGACCATCCCGACGGCCGTAATCACGGCATCCAGTGAAAAGATGGCGTCCAGCACCACAATCTGCGCCACCACCGGCCAGAATTTAGCGCCGCCTTTTTGTTGACCGCTCTCTTCATCATGGCCTTCCAGCCGCGCATTCAACTCTGTTGTGGCCTTAAATAGCAGGAAAATCCCGCCTGACAGCAGCAGCAAATCGCGCGCACTGAAGGGATGGCCCGCCAGCGTAACCCAGGGTTCCTTCAGCGTAACCAGCCAGGAGAGCGAAGCCAGCAGCAGCAACCGGCACAGCAGCGCCAGCAGCAGTCCGATCACGCGTGCCCGGTCACGAAGGGGTCCGGGAAGTTTTTCAACCAGAATGGCGATGAAGATCAGATTGTCGATACCTAAAACCAGTTCCAGAACGATTAGCGTTACTAATCCTGCCCAGAGCGAGGGATCCGCCATTACGTCCAGCATCTCGTGTTCACCTGAATATTTTAAATTGCGTTTTCTCTGATGATAGTGGAGTGCGAAGCCCGGTACAAATGACAGGGCAGGGGCGTTGCAGCCGGATAGCCCGGATTTATCGTGCAAAAGATGAGCATAACGGTGTGACGGTTTGATTAACTCTGCAGAGGGGAGGGGAGATAATTCTTACTCATTCTGCACCGTGAAAACGATATTCACCTGCGGGGCTTATGCGATTTATCGCAGCGGGAGTATGGCATTAATCCGAATTATTACGAAAGGATTGCACTGCCTGTCTGGCTCCAATACTAATCGCTGGTAGTCTTTTTCCTAAAATAGTCCAGGGATAGCGGGACCTGCTTGTAAACAAGCCAGTAATAACTAGTATAGCAACAAGTTAGCAAACTCTTCCCCAGAGTCGTAATTTGCGTACCAATTCGACATTAATCGCAATGTCCGGATTGCGTAATTTGAGCGCGAACGTCTGTATGATGCGTTCCGGTAACGCTGACGCATTATGGGGAGCAATATGAATGATGACAGCGATATTGGCAGCGACAGCCAAGGGCGGTAGCGTGCCTGAATCGTGTTTTTCGTTGATAAAATGAGCAGCGCTGGCGGTGATTAAAGTCAGAGTAATCTGTTGGTATTCATCACAATATTATTGGATTTATGGTTAAGATCATGGGCGTAAACGCCGCAGGAGCTCCCCTTAGAAACGGCTCAGTCTGAAGAGGCTTCATCGTTCAGCGATTAAACAGGCGATAGCCGTTGCGGGTTAAAGGAAATAAAATAAAGAGTTAAATATGCGCGATACACAATTTACGTTTAAAAGTCTTATTACCAAATTAACGCTGGCCTGTTCAGATTTAATTTGTTTCAACGCAGCTTTATTTATAGCGATGATGCTAATTAATGTTCAGTCAGATTCGCCGCTGGCAGATATTTCTGAAAAAGAAATGAATCTACAAATTGCCACGCACATTTGTCTGTCAATTATTTGCATCGGCTGGTTCTGGGTAAGACTTCGTCACTACACTTACCGCAAACCTTTCTGGTTCGAATTAAAAGAAGTTTTTCGTACCATTCTTATATTTTCTGTTATTGACCTGTCGATTACCGCGCTGTCGCAGTGGCAGATGTCGCGTTTCGTCTGGCTGCTGACCTGGGTACTGGCGCTGATTTTCATTCCAACCTGTCGCGCCCTGGCAAAACGTCTGCTTAATAAAAATGGCTTGTGGAAAAAACAGACCATTATTATTGGCAGCAGCAAAAATGCCCACGAAGCCTGGCAGGCGCTGCAAAGCGAAGAGGTGATGGGCTTTGACGTGGTGGCCTTCTATGACGTTGATGGAACCTGCCCGCAGGAGATCATGAACGGCGTGCCGGTGCTGCGTGACGAGCAGGAACTCTGGCATCTGGCCAGCAGTGAAACCCAGTTCATCGTGGCGGTGGAGTTTGAGCAGAGTCAGTACCGCGATATGTGGCTGAAATCGCTGGCGATGCACAACTGCCGTTCCGTTTCCGTTATCCCGACCCTGCGCGGTGTGCCGCTCTACGGGACCGACATGGCCTACATCTTCAGCCATGAAGTGATGATTCTGCGTGTTCAGAACAACCTGGCGAAACGCACGTCGCGCTTCCTGAAGCGGACATTCGATATTGTCGGTGCGCTGTCGATTATTCTGATGCTGATGCCTGCGCTGCTGGTGCTCGGCTTCCTGGTTGGCCGTGATGGTGGACCGCCGATTTATGGTCACGAACGTGTAGGAATGAATGGCCGTAAATTTAAATGCCTGAAGTTCCGTTCGATGGTGATTAATTCCAAAGAAGTGCTGGAAGAGGTCCTTAGTACTGACCCGATTGCACGTGCGGAATGGGATAAAGATTTCAAACTTAAAAATGATCCACGTATTACTAAAGTGGGCCACTTCATTCGTAAAACCAGTCTGGATGAGTTACCTCAGCTCTGGAATGTGGTGCGCGGTGATATGAGCCTGGTCGGTCCTCGTCCGGTCATTGAAGATGAACTCTGCCGTTATGCTGGTGATGTTGATTATTACCTGATGGCTAAGCCAGGCATGACGGGATTGTGGCAGGTCAGCGGTCGTAATGATGTTGACTATGAAACCCGCGTCTATTTCGACTCGTGGTACGTAAAAAACTGGTCACTGTGGAATGACATCGCCATTCTGTTCAAAACAGTGGGTGTCGTCCTGAAACGTGACGGTGCGTATTAAGTATGAGTCGAAAGGAGTGCGTTAACGCGCACTCAGAGGTGTTGTGCCGTTGTCAGGCGTGTCGTTGTTGGCGCCATCGTCAGGGATATCGTCGTGCATTATTGGTCTACTATGATGCACGGCACGCAGATTCGCCCTGACAGATGGCGACAACGTATAACAAGTGGAGCAAGGATAATGAACGACAGGTTCAGAGCTTAAGTCAGGCAGGATTTACTTTTTTTGTTGGACGCTTACACAGCGGCGGTTTCGCCTCTATCAATAAATAACTGATAGCGAAGATCTAAATGATTACAATCAAAATGAAATTGATACCCTTGCTGGTATCCGCCACATTCCTCAGCGGGTGTACGATCGAACCAGGTCAGCGCCTTTCTACGTCGGGAAAAGATGTCATTGAGCAGCAGGATAGCAACTTTGACATCGACAAATACGTCAACGTCTTTCCGTTAACCCCTTCACTGGTTGAGAAGATGCGTCCTAAGCCACTGGTGGCCCAGGCGAACCCGACTCTCCAGAACGAAATTCAGAACTACGAATACCGTATCGGTGTGGGCGATGTCCTGACCATCACGGTCTGGGATCACCCGGAGCTGACCACCCCAGCCGGTCAGTATCGTAGCGCCAGCGACACCGGCAACTGGGTACACTCAGACGGCACCATCTTCTATCCTTACATCGGTCGTGTGCGTGTCGCGGGCCGTACCGTCGGCGACGTTCGTAACGAAGTCGCCCGCCGCCTGGCACAGTACATCGAAAGTCCTCAGGTTGATGTCAGCATCGCCTCGTTCAAATCACAGAAAGCCTACGTGACCGGTTCTGTCACCACCTCAGGCCAGCAGCCGATTACCAACGTGCCGCTGACGATTCTGGATGCGATTAACGCCGCGGGCGGCCTGGCTGCCGATGCAGACTGGCGTAACGTCGTGCTGACGCACAATGGTCGTGAGCAGCGTGTCTCTCTGCAGGCGCTGATGCAGAATGGTGACCTGAGCCAGAACCATCTCCTCTATCCGGGCGATATCCTCTACGTTCCGCGTAATGACGATCTGAAAATCTTCGTCATGGGCGAAGTGAAGCAGCAGGCGACCCTGAAAATGGACCGCAGCGGCATGACGCTGGCGGAAGCGCTGGGTAATGCGGCCGGGATGGATCAGACCACCTCTGACGCCACCGGTGTCTTCGTTATTCGTCCACTGCACGGTACCGATCGCAGCAAGATTGCCAACATCTATCAGTTGAACACCAAAGATGCGGCATCCATGGTGATGGGCACCGATTTCCAGCTTCAGCCTTACGACATCGTTTATGTCACCTCTACACCGCTGACGCGCTGGAACCGTGTGATCTCGCAATTACTGCCAACCATTGCGGGTATCAACGATGTGAGCGAGAGCGCGCTGCGTATCCGCAACTGGTCGAACTAAGGTCTGACCATGATTACGTCCGTGTTAGTCGTTTGCGTCGGCAATATCTGCCGCTCTCCCACCGGAGAGCGCCTGTTTAAACGCGCGCTGCCCGATTTGGATGTTCGTTCTGCTGGCCTGGGGGCGCTGGTAGGCCACCCGGCCGACCAGACAGCCTCTGACGTCGCCGCTGCGCAGGGTCTGTCGCTGGACGGTCACCAGGCGCAGCAGCTGACGGCCGAGATGTGCCGTCAGGCCGATCTGATTCTGGTGATGGAAAAGCGACAGATTGAACAGGTGAATCGCATCGACCCCGCTGCGCGTGGCAAAACCATGCTGCTTGGGCACTGGCTCAATCAGAAAGAAATTGCGGATCCGTATCGAAAAAGCCGTGAGGCCTTTGAAGAGATTTACGGGTTACTGGAAAACGCTACCCAGAAGTGGGTCAACGTATTAAGCCGATAGTTGGGATTATCCATGAATATAAAAAATAAGGTCAGAACCGCGCCGGGAGAGGAGTCGAATGGATGGGATCTGGCGCATCTTGTGGGACAGCTAATTGATCATCGCTGGATCATTGTTGCCGTTACCGCTTTTTTCATGCTGGCGGGAACACTCTACACACTGTTTGCGACACCGATTTACAGCGCAGATGCGCTGGTTCAGGTTGAGCAGAAGAACGCCAGCACCGTTCTGAACGAAATTGACAGCATTCTGCCACCGACCCCGGCGTCTGATACGGAAATCGAGATCCTCGAATCCCGTATGGTCATCGGCAAAACGGTTGACGATCTGGGTCTGGATACCGTGGTTGAGCAGAACTACTTCCCGGTTATCGGTAAGGGTCTGTCGCGCCTGATGGGGAATAAACCTGCCAGCATCGCGATTTCCCGCCTGGAAATCCCACGCACCATCGACAAGCGTAACGTGGAACTGGAAGTGACCGGCCCGCAGAGCTACACCGTTTCTAAAGATGGTGATGAGCTGTTCAAAGGTAAAGTCGGTCAGCTGGAGTCGCACGGCGACGTCACCATGCTGGTCAGCGAGATCCACGCTGACGAAGGCACCAGCTTCACCGTCACCAAGCTGAACGACCTGCAGGCGATCCGTTCTGTTCTCTCCAACCTGACCGTAGCTGACAAAGGTAAAGATACCGGCGTGCTGGGTCTGGAGTACCTGGGTGAAGATCCGGAGCAGATCAGCAAAGTCCTGAATCAGATCGTGAACAACTATCTGCTGCAGAACGTTGAGCGCAAGTCTGAGCAGGCCGAGAAAAGTCTGGAGTTCCTGCGCACTCAGCTGCCTGCCGTTCGCAGCAAGCTGGATGATGCGGAAAACAAACTGAACGCCTTCCGTCGTCAGAACGAGTCGGTTGACCTGTCACTGGAAGCGAAATCTGCCCTGGACTCCTCTGTCAGCGTGCAGAGCCAGCTGAACGAACTGACCTTCCGTGAAGCGGAAGTCTCTCAGCTGTTCACCAAAGATCACCCGACCTACCGTGCGCTGCTGGAAAAACGTAAAACGCTGGAGAATGAGCAGGCTCAGCTGAACAAGAAAATCTCTGGCATGCCTCAGACTCAGCAGGAAATCCTGCGTCTGACCCGTGACGTTCAGTCTGGTCAGGAGATCTACATGCAGCTGCTGAACCGTCAGCAGGAGCTGGGCATCAGTAAAGCGAGCACCGTGGGTGATGTCCGCATCATCGACAGCGCGCAGACAGCAAACGCGCCGGTCGCACCGAAGAAGATGCTGATCATCGCCGCTAGCCTGATTCTGGGTCTGTTCGTGTCGGTCGGTCTGGTTCTGCTGAAAGCGCTGCTGCATCACGGCATCGAGAACCCGGATCAGCTGGAAGAGCTGGGCATGAATGTCTATGCCAGCGTGCCTTTGTCAGACTGGCAGCGTAAAAAGGATACCGAAGCCCTGGCGCGTCGCGGCAGCAAGGTGAAAACCGACCCGCACGAAACGCTGCTGGCACTGGGTAACCCGACTGACCTCTCTATCGAAGCGATCCGTAGTCTGCGTACCAGCCTGCACTTCGCCATGATGGAAGCGAAAAACAACATCCTGATGATCACCGGCGCCAGCCCGGGTATTGGTAAAACCTTTATCTGTGCCAACCTGGCGACCCTGGTCGCGAAAGCGGGCCAGCGTGTCCTGTTCATCGATGGCGACATGCGTCGTGGCTACACCCACGAACTGCTGGGCGCGGATAACAAATCAGGCCTGTCCAACGTTCTGTCCGGTAAAACCGAGTTCAGCCCGGCGCTGATTCAGCAGGGGGTATACGGTTTCGACTTCCTGCCTCGTGGTCAGGTGCCGCCGAACCCGTCTGAGCTGCTGATGCATCGTCGCATGGGTGAGCTGCTGGACTGGGCGAGCAAGAACTACGACCTGGTATTAATCGATACGCCACCTATCCTGGCCGTTACCGATGCGTCAATTATCGGTAAGCTGGCAGGCACCTCGCTGATGGTGGCGCGTTTCGAAGCCAACACCACGAAAGAAGTGGACGTCAGCTTCAAACGCTTTGCCCAGAACGGTATTGAGATTAAAGGTGTGATCCTCAACGCCGTGGTGCGTAAAGCGGCCAACGCGTATGGCTATGGTTACGACTACTACGCCTACGACTACGGCAAGACCAACAAAAGCTGATCATTGAGTAAGCAACAGGGGGCGGTCTGACCGCCCCTTTTTATCGTCCCTTTGAATGACGACACGCATCAATTGACACAGGTTATTCTGTCCGGACCCGGAAAAGCGATAAAACGATAAATCGCATGGCGAGCGTCACTCAACAGACTTCATCTCCAGCAGGGCATCGCCCGCACGTCATTTGTGATCGTGCTCTCTGGCTCGCGGAAAAGCCGGCCGGGAAGGCGAAGCAGGATGATTGCTGGCATGAGAACTTGTGGAATTAAGGAATCACACCATGGCTCCCTATTGGTATGTATCAGGCTTTTTACTGCTGCTTGCGCTGTTTGAAATCGCGCTAAAAAAAGACGAACGCACAAATCATATTCTGACCTGGCTGCTCTGTGTGGCCGCCATACTGTTGATTGTTTTCGGGGGGATTCGCGGTCTCGGCACCGGCATGGATGATTTCCAGTACCGGAGTTTCTTTGAAGACTTTGTCAGACGTATCGAGATTAACGGCTTCTTTAAAACCGTCGCATTTTTCCGTTATGAACCGCTGATTTTTGCGATCGCCTGGCTGACCAGCCTGTTTTCGCACAACGCCAGCATCTTTCTGTTTGTCTTCTGCGCCATTGCCGTTTTCATTAACACTTACTTTTTCCGGAAGATGTCACCCTATCCGGTGCTGGCGCTGATGCTCTATTCGGCGCACATTTTTATCAACAAAGACATCAACCAGATTCGCTTTGGCCTGAGCTCGGCGCTGTTCCTTGGCGTTCTGTGGTCGATCTATCTCAAGCGCTACTGGTGGGCGTTTGCCTTTTTCGTGCTGTCGTTCACCAGTCACAACACCGGGATCATGGTCGTGACGCTGGTGCCGTTCCTGTTTATTCGTGACTGGCGCTGGTGGCCGGTGATCATCATCGTGGCCAGCCTGCCGCTCTCCGTCGTGGGCGGTTCCAGCTTTATTGCCCTGATTGCCGGACATCTGGGATCGCTGGGTGAGAGGGCGTCGGGCTATAACAATGACCCCTCTTATGCGATGGGTGGCAGTATCCTGGCGGTGTCGAACCTGAAAAACATCATGCTGGTGTTTGTGTTTTTCTATTTCATGCTGACCGATGAGCTGAAGCGCGAAAATTACGCCCAGTATCGTCTTAACTATCTGCTGATTTTAAGTTTTGCCATCGGCGGCGCGATCAGGATCTTCCTGTACAACTTCCCATCCGGTTCGCGTCTGTCTAACTATCTGCAGCAGGTTGAACCGATCATCCTGACCTCGCTGATTTATCAGGCCAGACGGTCATGGAAACCCGCGCTGTTTGGCATGCTGGTGTTCTTCCTGCTCTATTACCTCTACTACAACACCATTTCAACCAAGCAGGCGGTGACCGGCTATGAAGTGGCGCGGGAGTTTTGGTTGATTCACTGATTACCGGGCGGCTGGACTCTCCAGAGAGGCAGCCGCCTGTCAGATCCCCGGTTTTTCTTCGACGGTTGTCGACTGAACTGTTTATTTTTGAATTATTTTGATGAGGTGCTGGCCATGAAGGACATTCGTTTCTCTATCGTAATTCCGGCTTATAACGCGTCAGAATCGATTGTCACGACGCTGGATTGCGTTAAAGCTCAAACGTATCGCAATTTTGAGGTCATCATCGTTGATGATAAGTCGGCGGATGCCGCAGCGCTGGCGGACGTTGTTCGCAGCGAACGCTATCAGGAGCTGGATATCAATCTGGTGCTCTCTGAGGTGAAACTTAACGGCGCCGGTGCGCGCAACAAAGGCATTGAGCTGGCCACCGGCGACTATGTCAGCTTCCTGGACGCCGATGATGAATGGGCCGCTGACAAACTGCAGCAGGTGAGCGAGAAAATCGCGCAGCTGGAGGGGCAGGGCAGACAGAAATTTGTCATCTTCAGTCAGGTCAATATCTATCAGGATGGATCGTTCCTGAAAGTGATGCCGATGCAGCCACCAGGCAAAAACGAAACCGTCGCCGAGTATCTGTTCGGCTGCTACGGCTTTATCCAGACCAGCACCATCGTGCTGAAGCGGGAAGACGCGGCAAAAATTCAGTTCGATACCCGCTATATCCGCCATCAGGATTATGATTTCTGTATTCGTGCCGACCGCATGGGCTATGACTTCGTGATGATTGCCGCGCCGCTGGCGAACTATCATCTGGTCACCAAATTTGGATCGAAGCACAAAGGCGAATCGGTGAAATATTCGATGTTCTGGCTTGATACCATGAAGCCGCATCTGACCCCGCGTGATATCCACACCTACAAAGCCTTTAAGCTGCCGCTGCGCTACAAGATGGATGGCAAGTCGCTGATGGCGAGCCTGAGCTTTGCCCGCTACTTCTTCCTCACCAACAAAGATAACCGTGCCTATTTCATGAACCGGGTCAAAGACAAGGTCAGAGCACGTTTCGGTGGTGAGAAAGCGATCTCCTGACGCGCGGCGCGTCCCGCTCTGCTCCTGATATCAGGAGCCACTCTCTTTTCATTTAATTCAGGGTTGAAGATGAAGACTTCTGTTGGAACCGTTGGCATTGTGATGCCTATGTATAATGCCCGTCAGACGGTATTACGCGCCGTGCAATCGGTGATCAACCAGCACTATACCGACTGGCACCTCTATCTGGTCAACGATAAATCCACTGACGACTCGCTGGCGTTTGTGCGCGAGCACTGCCAGGACCCGCGCATCACCATTCTGGACAACGCGGTCAACATGGGCGCAGCAGAGACCCGCAACGTCGGGCTGCGTGCGGCTACGGAAGAGATCATCGCCTTCCTCGACAGTGATGATGAATGGCATGCGGATAAGCTGACTCAGCAGGTGGCCGCCATTGAGGCCGGTGATGATTTTGTCATTACCGAGTATCACTACAAAACCCGCAAGGCTGAGCACGACATCACCTACGGCAAACCTTATCTGCAGCAGGAAAATTTCGTGAAAAAGCAGTATCGCGTCTGCTTCTCTTCCGTCTGCTTCCGCCGCCCGCCTCAGGGACTCTTCTTCCAGCGCAAAGGGCACGAAGATTTCCTGTTTCTCTATGAGTTGTTCACCCGCTACAAGCAGGCACGCGTAATTCAGACGATTCTGGTCAACTATTACGAGTTAGGGGATTCCCTTTCACGTAATAAGAATAAAGCGGCCCAGTGGCACCTCGAATTATTAAGAATTATCTATAAAAACAATCCTTTAAAAATCTATTACTATTACGCCTGGTATATGGTGAATGGTGTGCTGTTTACCCTTAAGCATCGTTAAGCCCGTCGACAGGATTGTCTTTAAAATTTGAGGTGGATAGCGTTTCATGAAAAAAATTGTCCTGGTGATCAAAGATGCTTACTCCTATGCGGGCACCGAGAACATCTGTAACTTCATGTCAGAATGTCTTGGCGAAACGCATGACGTCACCATCTACTCGCTGGAAGGCAGCGGAAAAACCTTCTACCCGTTTGAGCATGTCAAAGAGATTGTCAGCTTCGAAGGGCAGAGTAACCCCATCAAAAGCGCGGTTGCCCGAATCCATGAAGAGGGTTTCGACACCGTCTTCCTGATCAGCATGGGCCGCCTGAGCGTGATGTTCGCCTTCTGGAATCTGCTGCTGATGAAGAAGAAGCGTGGAAAAGCCTACGCCTGCGAACATATCGCCATTAACTCCTTCAGCAAACCGATTAAGTTCCTCAAGTTCCTGCTGCTGCGCTACTACGACCGCGTGATTGTTCTGACCGACAAAGATCATCAGGTGTTCAGCCGCTGGCGCATTCCCAGCATGCAAATCCCCAATCCGGTGGTTTACAAAGGCTATCAGCGCCAGACCCGCTCCCGTCAGGCGCTGGCCGTCGGACGTCTGGATAACCAGAAGGGGTTTGACCTGATGCTGGATATCTGGCGCGACTTTGCCAGAAAACACCCGGACTGGACGCTGGTGATTGCCGGTGACGGTGAACTGCGTCAGCAGCTGCACGATCAGGCGGCAGTGCTGGGGATTACGGACAGCGTGAAGTTTGTCGGCAAGGTCAGCAACATCAATGACTACTATCGCGACAGCGACATGGCGCTGATGACCTCCCGCTATGAAGGATTGCCGCTGGTGCTGCTGGAAGCCAAATCCTGGTCACTGCCGGTCGTCGCCTACGACTGCCCGACCGGGCCTCAGGAGATCATCAACCACGGCGAAGATGGTTTCCTGGTGCCCATGAATGACAAAGCCACGTTTCTGGCGCGAATGGAGCAGCTGGCGACAGATGATGCGCTGCTCTATGCCATGAGCGAAAAAACGAAACAGACCGCGCTGAAATTCGACGGTAATCAGATCAAAAAAAGCTGGCTGTCATTGGTTTAACCGGAGCTGGAAACGCTCACTTGCGACGTGCCTCAGGGACACCGCCATGGCCAATGGCCTTATTGACTACGGGAATTGATGCATGAAAAGAAGAGAAGTGTTACAGACCGCCGCCTCCGCTCTGGTGGGGGCTCTCTCCGTGAGCACCTTTTCCAGCTACGCTGCTAAAAGTAACGGCATTGCCCTGAAACCGGTTGATGCCACCGCCGTGCCGAAAGGAGACGTGCCGATCCTGACGCCGGAAAATGTCTACGCGATGCCACCGCAGTTCTGGCAGAGCTTTGAGGGTAAGCTCTGGATTGGTAAAGCCGGTGTGGATGCCAGCAAGCCTGGCAACCAGATTCCGGTCTTCCTGCGTGACGCCAGCGGTAAAGTCTCCGAGATTGCTCAGCCTATCGCGCTGAACAAGGGCAACTTTGCGCAGTTTATTCAGGATAATGCTGCGCTGATTGCCGATCCTTCGCATTCGATGACGGTAGAAGATAATAACGGGCAGACCCTGTTTAACATCCCGGATGTCAGTCGCCCGGGCGCCGCTGATTTCAGTCAGCGCCTGTCTCAGCCGGCGGGTTATCAGCTGATTGGCGAGATCCCGTCCGTGGCGGAGTTACGCAAGACCCGTCCGCTGTTTGAAGGGGCTAAGATCAAACTCAAAAGCTGGCACGAGGGACGGGAAGTGGGCGGCGGCGAGTTCGTCGGCAGCTTCCAGCCCGCGCAGAATGATGGCGGCGTCAACTTTGCCGGTGACGGCTTTCACTGGCGTCGTGTTGTAGACGATTTCAACCGTCTGACGCTGTTTGATTTCGGTGCCATCGCCGATGGGAAAACCGATACGGCACCCGCCATTATGGCGATGTTCCAGTGGTCGCAGCAGGCGAACCAGCAGATCTGCGTTCAGTTCCCGGCCGGGACCTTTATGGTCTCCGCCTGCAACCTGGGCGACAAGTATCTCAACTTCTTCCGCATGTCCGGTGCGATGGTCAACTTTGGTTACTTCCCGGCGACCACCCTCGTTTCCGATGGTAAGTCAGAGTTCGTCTTCCAGATGAATGCCCGCCGGGTCGAGCTTTCCAACCTGATCTTTAACGGCAACAGCGATAAGAGTCCGAACCAGCAGGGCTTTTTCCATAACATCTGCCCGGGCGGACAATATTTCCGGGGTGCCTGCCTGCGCTTTAACGCCGTCGGCGGTACCGCGATCAGCCTGCAGGATACCCTCGATTGTAAAATCGACCAGTGGTACGCCTCCCGCTGCAGCGGCGACGTCATCAAATCGGGCTGGTCAGGACAGAAGCAGGGCAAATGGGACCACAGCACCGCTATCGAGCTGTCGAACTTCAACGCGCAGTACTGCCGTGGGGGCAAAGTCCTCAACCTGCCGCGCTGCGGTCAGTCGATTATTCACAACGGCTGGATTGAGCACTGTGACAACCCGGGCGATCTCTCCAACGGCCAGTGGATCGTTGATGCGCTGAGCCTGGAGGATTGTAAGAACCCGCTGATCGCCCACAACACGCGTCTCAATATGCGCCAGACCAGCCTGCAGTCAGGCAGCTGGATCGATAACTCGATGCAGGGCGATCGTCTGCTCAGCATCTGGGAGATGGGGTCGACCCGCGTTGAATCTTACGGCGTCGCGCTGGATGGCAGCCTGAAGTACAACTACATCACCTCGCGCTGGCGTCTGGAGAACAATACCAACCAGGAGACCTGGTTTGATCTCGGCAGCCTCTACTCACCCACGGTGGGCGACTCCTGGGAGATCGAAATCTTTGGTCAGGCGCAGTTCAGCAACGGCAGCGGCGACAAGCCCCTGATGAACCTGATCAGCGACAAAACCACCGGTGGCCGCGCCGTGATCCACGTGCAGCGCAAGAAAGATCTCTCTGAAGCGAGCTGGTCAGCCGAAGGCAGCAGCCCGGTCCTTGATGTGCGCTATGTCGCTGAACATGACACCGACGTTCGCCTCTTCGTCAAACTGGCGGGCTGGACGCCGTCGGCCGCCGTGCTGGTGAAAACCACCGGCAAGGATCGCTTTGTTACCGGTCGCTGCGCGCGCGTTAACGCGCGGATGGAGCCAGGCAATCCGCCGGCGGGCGATAAAACCAAACGTGCGCCGCAGCGCTTCAGCCTGCACAACGGCAAAGCGGGTGTCGGGGCCAACGAGCAGGGCGATCTGCTGATGGCGTCGCGTCCGCTCTCTGCCGACCAGGTCGATACCAGCAAGCCGGAAGGCTTTGTTTCCGTGGTCATCAACGGGAAACAGGTTGCCCTGCCTTACTTTGCCATTAAGTCCTAACCCTTGCATGACGGCCGCCACAACGGAGGCGGCCGGTTTTAACAGGAGCGGTACCTTTGGGTGCGTTATCCCGTAAGCATTATTTTGAACAGAGCTCATTTTGCCCATGACGGATCCGGGCGGCTTACAGAATTAAAAAAATTTATTCGGAGTTGTTATGAAAATTTTATTGGTGGGTAACCATACGTGTGGGAATCGTGGGGATGGCGCGATTCTTCGTGGACTGATTGATTCAATGAAGTCTGCACGCAGTGATTTAGACATTGATGTGATTAGCCGTTATCCAACCAGCTCCGGTTATCTGCTCCAGCAGGATATTCAGCAGGATGCGCTGTTTCTGCACAACAGCAAGTCAGGCAAAGGTCTGGTCGGTTCGTTTAAGCGTAAAGTCGCGAACCGTCTGATGCCCGACATCATGATGGCGCACCTGGGCAAGGGCGGCGTCTTTAAGTCGTTTGCCGTGCCACCGCACCTCAAAGCCTTTACCGAAAGCCTGGCGAAATATGACGCCATTATTCAGGTTGGCGGGTCATTCTTCGTCGATCTCTATGGCGTCACCCAGTTTGACCACGCGCTTTGTGCGCTGATGGCGAAAAAGCCTATTTACCTGATTGGTCACTCGGTGGGTCCGTTCCAGAACCCGCGCGTCAATGCGCTGGCGAACTTTGTTTTTGACCGCGTTAACAGCCTGGTTCTGCGTGAGTCAGTCAGCCTCGATCTGATGAAACGTGATGGCGTGACCAGCTCGAAAGTCGCGGCCGGCGTCGACACCGCTTTCCTGGTGCGCGCGCGTGAAGTGGAAAATCCGAGCCATAACCTGCTTCACTGGCAGGGGATTATCAGCAGCCGTAAAACCATCGCCATCACCGTGCGCGAACTGGCGCCGTTTGATAAACGTCTGGGCGTCACACAGAAAGAGTATGAAGCAGCCTTTGGTCGGGTGATCAATGCGATGATCGCAGAAGGCTACCAGGTCGTGGCGTTCTCCACCTGTACCGGCATCGACAGCTATGCCAAAGATGACCGCATGGTGGCACTGACCCTGCGCGATCACGTGGAGCAGCCTGAGCATTACCATGTCATCATGGATGAGTTTAATGACCTGGAGCTGGGTATCCTGCTGAGCCACTGCCATCTGACCATTGGTACCCGCCTGCACTCGGCGATTATCTCCATGAACTTTGGCACCCCGGCCGTGGCGATCAACTATGAGCACAAGTCGATGGGTGTGATGAACCAGCTGGGTCTGCCGCAGATGGCAACCGATGTGAAAAGCCTGATGGATGGTTCGCTGATCGACAAGGTGAAGAGTGTGCTTGCCGACTACGACAACATTAAGCTGAAGGTCAATACGGCCGTTGCGAATGAAAGGGAAATTGGCAACCGGATCACTGAAGAGATTCTCAAAGTATTAGGGTAATGTGATGAAACTGACTTTTTTCACCATGCGTTTCCCGGTTGCCTCTGAGACATTCGTTCTGAATCAGGTAACCCATTTTATTGATGCCGGTTACGAGGTGGAGATTATTTCAGTCTTTCCCGGCGATTTAGTGAACCGGCACGCCGCGTTTGATGAGTATGGTCTGGCGGCGAAGACGCATTATCTGCTGCCGGAAGAGAAGATCTCGATTGTCGATAAGCTCAACCAGCGCATCAGGCTGGTGCTGCCAAACGTGACCAAACCGTCGCTGCTGCGTTCGCTGAACATGCGTCGTTATGGCGCGCAGTCCAGCAAGCTGCTGCTGCCGTCGATCGTGGCCAACGCGAAGCAGACGTTCACCGCGGATGTTTTCCTGGTGCATTTCGGCTATGCAGGAGCGCTGGCGAATAAGCTGCGTGAGCTTGGCGTACTGAAGGGCAAGCAGGCGACCGTGTTTCACGGCGCCGATATTTCCCGTCGTCACATTCTGGAAGAGCACAAGCTCGACTACGTCAATCTGTTCCGCCAGAGCGAACTGATGCTGCCAATCAGCCACCTGTGGGAAAACAAGCTGATTGAGATGGGCTGCCCGCCGGAAAAAATTCATGTGACACGCATGGGGATTGAGCCAGAGAAGTTTAACTTCCAGCCGCGACAGGCATTTCACAAGCCGCTGCGTATCGTCTCGGTGGCGCGTCTGACCGAGAAGAAAGGACTGGATGTGGCGGTGAAAGCCAGCGCCATCCTGAAGCAGCGGGGCGGTCAGTTCCAGTACACCATCATCGGCAATGGCGATCAGGATGAGATGATGCGTGATTTCATCGCCCGCGAGGGGATGGAAGATTGCGTCAGTATGCCGGGCTTCAAACCGCAGGAGGAGATCCGTCGCGCGCTGAGCGAAGCGGACATCTTCCTGCTGCCCTCCAAAACTGCCGCCGATGGCGACATGGAAGGGATTCCGGTTGCGCTGATGGAGGCGATGGCGGTCGGCCTGCCGGTGGTCTCCACCTTCCACAGCGGTATTCCCGAACTGATTGAGAACAACGTCTCCGGCTGGCTGGTGGAAGAGGACGATCCCGAGGCGCTGGCAGAGACGCTGCTTAAGCTCTCTGAGGGCGAAGTGGATGTGGCCCCGGTGGTCGCTGCTGCGCGGCATAAAGTTGAGACGGAGTTTAATCAGCATATCGCCTACGGCGAACTGGCACAGATTCTGGAGCGACTGGCGTGAGTGGATTTAAGTCACAGGCGATTTGGCTGTTTGGCAGCACCTGCTTTTCTGCGGTGCTGCAGGTTGCACAGCTGAGCTTTCTCGCCCGCAAACTGGAAACCCACGAGCTGGGACTGCTGGCCATCATCAACGCCATTCTGGCGGTGGCGGGTGTCCTGCAGGATATGGGGATGAGCAGTTATCTGGTGCATCGCCAGAACATCACCCGCCGTGAGCAGAGCACCATCTACTGGGTTAACGTATCACTCAGTCTCTGCACTGGCCTGATCATGCTGTTGATCGCTTTCCCGGTGGCCTGGTTCTATCACCTGCCAGAGCTGACGGGGCTGATCATGCTGACCAGTCTCAACTTCCTCGTGCTGGGACATCTGTCGCAGTACCAGGCGCACTACATCAAGACCAGGCGGATGGTGTCGCTGGCGAAGATTGAGATGGGCACCAAGCTGTTTGCCTTCCTCTGTGTGGTGGCAATGCTGGAGTTCACCTCACTGACCGTAGCGGCAGCGATTCTCGGCCTGTTCATCAACGCCTTTACCCGTATCCTCTGCATGATTGCACTGGGTGAGAAGTCATGGCGCCCGACCTGGGAGTTCGACAAAGCGACCTTCTTCGGGGCGATTCGCTACGGCAGCTACCAGCTTGGCTCCCAGACCATTAACCAGCTGCGCACCCAGGCGGATGCGCTGGTGGTCGGTAAGGTGATGGGCGCAGAGATGCTGGGTGTCTACTCGCTGGCAAAAGAGCTGGTGTTGCAACCGCTGAAACTGGTGACGCCGGTCATCAACCGTCTGGCGCTGCCGCGCTTTGCTGAGAAACAGCACGATGCCGAGCAGCTGAAAAAGCTGTTCCTCAAGGGCACTCTGGGGATCATGCTGTTCAGCAGCGCGATGTATCTGGTTATTGGCATCTTCTCGCCGGTGATCGTCCGTATACTTTATGGCGCATCTCACGAGCAGGTTTATCATCTGATCCCGCTGATGCTGCTGTTCGGTATGCTGCGGCCGATGGGGGGACTGACCGGTGCCATTTCGCAGGCTAACGGACGCACCAACGTCGAGTTTTACTGGAACATCGTGGCGAGTATCGTTGTGCTGGGCGTGCTGGCGACCACCTTTATCTGGCCAAACGTGCTCTATGTGGCGCTGACGCTCTCCATCTCGCAGATCCTGATCTCGGCGCTGGCCCACCCGTTCTTTATCAAGCCGGTGATTGGCATTCGCTTTATGCCCTATGCCCGGCAGTGGGTGGCGGTGTCGGTGGTCTTTGTCGGCCTGATGGTGCTGGTGAACCACTTCAATCTCTTCATCATGCCGGAGTGGTTTGAAGGCTGGCTGTAATCATCTCACAGCGATATTAACGGGTGACCTCAGGGTCGCCCGTTTTCATTTATGGCTGGTCTCAGCCATGCAACGAACAGTGCTGCAGATCACAGTAGCAATCTGCGATTACTGATTGTCTTTACTCAGTTTATGGTATCGCGTGCAATGGGCAAAATGCCGACTTTCTAAGTTATGACAGAGAGTTACTGTCCGCTTTTCAGATAAAGATTATACTTGCTCTTCCGGCCGATCCTGCATAATCGACCCACATCTTCATTTTATTAAACGGAATAAATATGACCAAGCTTAAAGCAGTAATCCCGGTTGCGGGCCTCGGTATGCATATGCTCCCTGCGACTAAAGCCATTCCGAAAGAGATGCTGCCTGTCGTCGACAAACCGATGATCCAGTACATCGTTGACGAATGTGTTGCCGCAGGTATTAAAGAGATCGTGCTGGTCACGCATGCATCGAAAAATGCGGTCGAGAACCACTTCGATACCACTTATGAACTGGAAGCGCTGCTGGAAGCGCGTGTGAAGCGTCAGCTGCTGAGCGAAGTGCAGTCTATCTGCCCGCCAGGCGTAACTATCATGAACGTGCGTCAGGCACAGCCGCTGGGTCTGGGCCATTCGATTCTCTGCGCCCGTCCGATGATCGGTGATAATCCGTTTGTCGTGGTGCTGCCGGACGTGCTGCTGGATGATTCCACTGCTGACCACCTGCGTTATAATCTCGCGGCAATGGTTGCCCGTTTTGAAGAAACCGGCCACAGTCAGGTTCTGGCACAGCATATGCCTGCCTCCGACCTCTCTGAGTATTCGGTGATCACCACCGAAGAGCCGATCAATAACCCAGGCGATATAAGCCGTATCACCAACTTTGTTGAGAAGCCAGAGCATCCGGCTGAGCTGAACTCTGACCTGGCTGCAGTAGGACGCTATGTGCTCTCTGCGGACATCTGGGCTGAACTGGAGCGCACTGAACCGGGCGCCTGGGGCCGTATCCAGCTGACCGATGCGATCGCCAGCCTGAGCAAAAACAAACCTGTTGATGTTTCACTGCTGACCGGTCACAGCTTCGACTGCGGTCGTAAACTGGGTTACATGCAGGCGTTCGTCTCTTACGGACTGCGTAACAACGCTCAGGGCCGCGATTTCCGCGAAGCGATTCAGAACATCCTGGCAAAACAACAGTAATTATTTTGCCGCGCACTGCGCGGCAGCTTACAAGGAGTGCACATGGCTATTTTGGTAACGGGCGGGGCAGGCTATATCGGTTCCCATACCGTACTGGCGCTGCTGCAGCGCGGTGATGATGTAGTGGTGCTGGATAACCTCTGCAATGCCTCACGCGAAGCGATCAACCGCGTTGAAAAGCTGGCGGGGAAGAAAGCGACCTTCGTCGAAGGCGACATCCGTGACCGCGCCTGCCTGCGCGACCTGTTTGCCTCAAACAGCATTTCCGCCGTCATCCACTTCGCCGCGCTGAAAGCGGTCGGTGAGTCGACGCGTATGCCTCTGGAGTACTACGAGAACAACGTCGCGGGTACGGTAGTGCTGCTGGAAGAGATGCGCAACGCGGGCGTCTGGAACTTCATCTTCAGTTCATCGGCCACCGTTTATGGCGCGGATGCACCGGTTCCCTATGTGGAAACGACCCCGATTGGCGGCACCACAAGTCCTTACGGCACTTCTAAGCTGATGATCGAGTTCGTCATGCGCGACTTTGCTAAGGCAGAGCCGAAGTTTAAGGCGATTGCGCTGCGCTACTTCAACCCGGTTGGCGCGCATGAGTCAGGCGAAATCGGCGAAGACCCGACCGGCATCCCGAATAACCTGCTGCCTTACATCGCACAGGTCGCGATTGGTCGTCTGGAGAAGCTGGGTGTGTTTGGCGGTGACTACGATACGCCAGACGGCACCTGCCTGCGTGACTACATCCATGTGGTTGACCTGGCTGAAGGACACCTGAAAGCGCTGGACCATCTGAGCAAAGTTGAGGGCTACACCGCCTTTAACCTCGGCGGCGGTAAAGGTTTCTCGGTTCTGGAAATGATCAAGGCGTTTGAGCAGGCCTCCGGCAAAGCGATTCCGTTTGAGATCAAACCCCGTCGTGACGGCGACCTGCCTGCCTTCTGGGCAGATGCGTCCCTGGCGAACCGTGAGCTCGACTGGCGTGTAACACGCGGCATCGATGAAATGATGCGCGATACGTGGAACTGGCAGAGTAAGAACCCGGATGGGTTCCGGTAGTTGAAAAAAGGCGAACGGAGGTTCGCCTTTTTTAATGTTTACATTGAAATATCTTATCGACCCTTTCTCACTATTCTGATTGTCTCGTCCTGGCACATCAGTAACCATCCCCTGCGTCAGTCAAGCGCTCATAAGTTGAACTAACACCTGTTAAACAAACGCATTTTATTCGTAATAGCCATACCTGAGTGATAGAATTTGCGATTGTTGAATGATAAACCCACTTAAACAATTTCATTAATAAAGTGATATCAATCAATGAAATGCTGATCGTGAAGCGAGTGCTCGGTATCAGCATAGTCATTCGTCTGAAGACAATCAGCATTGTGGGAGCTGTAACCCAGGGGCGGTAGCGTGCTCTGGACGCATATGATTGTCTGCATTTTATACAGGCACCCATGCCTCAGATAGCTTGTCAGGAATAAACACGTTATGAAGATACTTATCACTGGTGGTGCAGGTTTTATCGGTTCGGCAGTTGTCCGTCATGTTATTAACAATACGAATGATGAAGTTATAAACGTTGATAAACTGACTTATGCAGGCAACCTGGAGTCATTAAAAGACGTCAGCGACAGCTCCCGCTACACGTTCAGACAGGTTGATATCTGTGATGGACAGGCTGTCACTGACGTACTGAATGAATTTCAGCCTGATGCCATCATGCACCTGGCCGCTGAAAGCCATGTTGACCGTTCAATTACTGGTCCGGCAGAGTTTGTTCAGACGAACGTGGTAGGCACCTATGCTCTGTTAGAGGCGGCACGTCATTACTGGAGTGCCTTACCTGAAGCACGAAAAAATGCCTTCCGTTTTCACCATATCTCGACGGATGAAGTTTATGGTGATCTGCCGCATCCGGATGAAATGGATGGCGAGCTGCCATTGTTTACCGAAGAGACACCTTATGCGCCGAGCAGCCCTTACTCCTCGACTAAAGCTGCCAGCGATCATCTGGTTCGCGCATGGGGCCGCACCTACAAGTTGCCGGTGATTGTCACTAACTGCTCAAACAACTATGGTCCTTATCACTTCCCGGAAAAGCTGATCCCGCTGATCATCAGCAATGCGCTTGAAGGCAAACCACTGCCAATCTACGGTAAAGGCGATCAGATCCGTGACTGGCTCTATGTTGAAGACCACGCGCGCGCACTCTATACCGTGGTGAAAAATGCAAAAACCGGGACTACTTACAACATCGGTGGCCACAACGAAAAGAAAAACATCGATGTAGTGCTGAAGGTCTGCGAATTGCTGGATGAGTTGCGTCCAAAAGCAACCCCGTATAGCGATCAGATTACCTACGTTCAGGATCGCCCGGGACACGATCGCCGTTACGCGATCGATGCTGCTAAAATTGAAAAAGATTTGGGCTGGAAACCGGAAGAGACCTTTGAAACAGGTCTGAAGAAAACTGTCGAATGGTACCTGAACAATTCACAATGGGTTGAGCATGTAAAGAGTGGTGCCTATCAGAACTGGATCGAACAAAACTACGAGAAACGTAGCTAATGGATATTCTGCTTTTTGGTAAGAACGGTCAGGTTGGCTGGGAGTTACAGCGTGCACTGGCACCGCTGGGTAATCTGATTGTCGTAGATCGTCACTCTACTGACTTCTGTGGCGATTTTGAAAATCCTGAGGGGATTGCAGAGACAGTTCGCAGAATCAGACCAGCCGTTATCGTCAATGCTACTGCCTATACCGCAGTGGATAAGGCTGAGTCAGAAGAGGACAAAGCCCGTCTGGTCAATGCTACCTCAATTGATGCGCTGGCCAGAGCGGCCGAAGAAACTGGCGCGTGGTTGATTCATTACTCAACCGACTATGTGTTTGATGGATCGGGTTCTCAACCCTGGCGTGAAGACGATGCAACAGCGCCACTGAATGTGTATGGGCAGACCAAGCTGGAAGGGGAGCAGGCCATCGTCAGTAACATGACGAAATACCTCATCTTCCGCACCAGCTGGGTCTATGCCGCGAAGGGAAATAACTTCGCTAAAACCATGCTTAAGCTGGCAAAAGATCGCGATGCATTGTCTGTGATTAACGATCAGTATGGCGCGCCAACCGGGGCAGAACTCATCGCTGATAGCACTGCTCACGCAATCAGAGTGGCGCTGGGTAACAGTGGCGTTGCTGGCATTTACCATCTTATTGCAGCAGGTGAGACCACCTGGCATGCCTATGCCACTAAAGTGATTGAGTTTGCGAAAGCACAGGGTGTTGAGCTTCAGGTTCAGACAATTAATGCGGTACCCACCAGTGCATTCCCGACACCGGCTAAACGCCCGGCTAACTCAAGACTGAATACAGAGAAGTTCCAGCAGGCTTTTGGTCTGACACTGCCGGACTGGTCTGTGGGCGTCGAACGTATGTTGCTTGAAACTCTTATTTAATAGCCGCAGGCTGCACAAGCGGCCTGGTCAATTAAGGTGAAATAGTGAAAAAGAATAAAGGTATTATTCTCGCTGGTGGCTCAGGAACACGCCTCTACCCGGTGACGATGGCAGTGAGTAAGCAACTGCTTCCGGTCTATGATAAGCCAATGATTTACTACCCACTCAGCACGTTAATGCTGGCTGGTATCAACGATATTCTGATCATCAGTACGCCGCAGGATACGCCACGCTTTGAGAGTCTGTTAGGCGATGGTTCCCAGTGGGGGATTTCGATTCAGTATAAAGTGCAGCCAAGTCCGGATGGTCTGGCGCAGGCCTTCATTATTGGTGAAGAGTTTATTGGTGAGGATTCAGTCGCTCTTATTCTGGGCGATAACATTTTCTACGGGCATGACCTTTACAAGCAGCTTGAAGCTGCGTCTGTGAAAGATGAAGGGGCCACGGTCTTTGCCTACCACGTGACCGATCCTGAGCGCTATGGTGTTGTCGAGTTTGACAGCGAAGGTAAAGCTGTTTCACTGGTAGAAAAACCTGAGCATCCTCGCAGCAACTATGCCGTAACCGGACTCTATTTTTACGATAACCGCGTGGTTGAGATGGCGAAAAACCTCAAGCCATCACCGCGCGGCGAACTGGAGATAACGGACATCAACCGCATCTACATGGAGCAGGGTAAGCTTTCTGTTTCCATTATGGGCCGCGGACATGCCTGGCTGGATACCGGCACGCATCAGAGCCTGATGGAAGCGAATAATTTCATCCAGACCATAGAATCACGTCAGGGGCTGAAAGTCGCTTGTCCGGAAGAAATTGCCTTCAGAATGGGTTTCATTAATAAAGAGCAATTACAGGAACTGGCTAAGCCCTATCTTAAAAATGAATATGGCAAATACCTGATGGCGCTGGTGGAAGGGCGTTTATAATGAAGATTATCGATACTAAAATTGCTGATGTAAAAATTATTGAGCCAAAAGTCTTTGGTGATGAACGTGGTTTTTTCCTGGAAACGTTCCAGAGTGAAAAATATAAGCGCGCGCTTAACATTGAAGGTGAATTTGTTCAGGATAACCATTCGCGCTCAGCAAAAAATGTGTTAAGAGGTTTACACTTCCAGCGCAATAATCCTCAGGGCAAGCTGGTTCGTGTTGTAAGAGGGGAGGTTTTTGATGTCGCAGTCGACATCAGGCCTGAATCACCAACCTATAAACAGTGGGTTGGCGTCTATCTGTCAGAAGAAAATAAGACGCAATTCTGGGTTCCGCCAGGCTTAGCACATGGCTTCGTCGTAATTTCAGATTTTGCAGATTTTGAATATAAATGTACCAACTATTATGATCCTTCAAGCGAAGGCTGTCTGTCATGGAATGACCCTGAATTAGGCATTGACTGGCCTGTTTCAGATCCTATCTTATCTGAAAAAGATAAAGCCGGATTACTCCTGTCCGAACTGAAGTGATTATTTTGATTTGTTAAAGTTAAGGATGAGCCAATAAAAATGGCCATCCTTTACTTGTTTTAAGGCGCAGTGTCGCTGAAATTCCAACACAGATTGTATCAATAAAGATTGAGAAGAAAGCTCAGTTTACACCAGAATTTAACCGACAGGCCCGGATGCCTTTTAAAACACGAGAAAATATTAATCATCGTGTGTCTGGCAATCAGTATTGCCGGGACTATAAGCGTTTGAAGTCAAAATTAGTTCGTAACAGCAGTAAAAACTCCAGCTCAAGCTTTTAAGAGATTACTAATGAATCCGCATAGTTCGAGATCTACCTCACTCTTTTCTCTGATTCGTCAGACATGGGCAAACCGAAATCTCATTTTTCAAATGACCAAACGAGAGGTTGTCGGTCGTTATCGCGGTTCGACAATGGGCATTTTGTGGTCTTTTATTAACCCAATCTTTATGCTCATGGTTTACACCTTCGTTTTTTCAGTGGTTTTTAAAGCCCGGTGGGGAACCGCTGGCGCGCTGAATGAATCAAAGACTGATTTTGCCGTGATTCTGTTTGTCGGCCTGATTATACATGGTCTTTTTGCCGAAACGCTTAGTCGTGCTCCTTCACTGATACTCGGCAACGTAAACTATGTCAAAAAAGTGGTATTTCCTTTAGAAATACTGCCGGTTGTGAGTTTTTTGAGCGTTCTTTTCCATAGCTTTATCAGTTTGCTCGTTTTAATCACCGCTTTCTTCATTTTCAATGGTTATATCCATTGGACTATCGTTTTTATACCCGTTGTTATTTTGCCATTGGCTCTGCTGACTTTAGGGCTAACCTGGTTCCTATCCTCTTTAGGCGTCTATCTGCGCGATGTGGGACAGACAATTACCATAATTATGACCGTGATGATGTTTTTGTCGCCGGTATTCTATCCGATATCTTCACTCCCCGAAAATCTGCGTCCGCTGATAATGCTCAATCCGTTAACGTTCATCATTGAGCAGGCCCGGGCGGTGCTTATATGGGGCAAATTACCTGATTTTTCTGGTATGGCAATCTACACACTTATCTCACTTTTGATCATGTGGCTGTGTTACGCCTGGTTCCAAAAAACGCGAAAAGGTTTTGCTGATGTCCTTTAATGAAAATGCGATTATTATAGATGGCGTAAGTAAATGTTTTCAGGTGTATGAAAATCCAGTACGACGATTAAAACAGTTTATTGTGCCAAAAGTAGACCGGGTAGTAGGACGCGAAAGCCGGGCTTATCATGAAGATTTTTGGGCTTTAAAGGATGTTTCTTTTGTTTTACCCAAGGGTGAAACAATGGGTATCGTCGGGCGAAATGGTTCGGGCAAATCTACGTTATTGCAGATTATCGCCGGAACATTAACGCCCACATCCGGTAATGTCACCGTTAACGGGCGCGTGGCCGCACTGCTGGAGTTGGGTGCAGGATTTAACAACGACTTCAGCGGACTCGAAAACGTTTACCTCAACGCATCCCTGATGGGATTGACTCGTGAAGAAACTGAATCACGACTTGATGACATTCTTTCGTTCGCTGACATCGGCCACTTCATCCATTCTCCTGTCCGCTCATATTCAAGCGGCATGCTCGTCCGACTGGCTTTTGCTGTTCAGGCTCAGATCGAACCAGAAGTGTTGATCGTGGACGAAGCTCTTGCCGTGGGAGATGCAAAGTTCCAGGCTAAATGTTTTGCCCGGTTGAAAAAGCTCAAACAAAATGGCACCTCCATTCTCTTTGTTTCCCATGCAACCGAGCAGATCGTAACGCATTGTGATCGGGCATTACTGCTTGATGGGGGGATTACGCAGGAGTGTGGTGCACCCCGTGAAGTGATAAACCGCTATCTGGATATTTTATTCGGAAAAAAACGCGATAATGACAGCACGCGTGCCGATGTGGATAAGCAAATTGCGCTGGCGGCTAAAGGTGAAGAGGAGCGGCTGGAGCGGGAAACTGATCTGGAAACAGCGGCGGAGGGTAACACAGAAAGCCAGCGCAGGCTGAACAGCGTGTTCGATGAGCGGCCCCATTACAATCCCTCAGAATATCGGTGGGGAGATAAGGCGGCAGAAATTTATGACTATCATTTTGAACAGGATGGTCAGGCATTTCCGGGTATCTTTGAGCCTAAACTGCCCATTCAATTTCTGTTTAAAATCATTTGTCATGACTATATTTTCAGACCTATTTTTGGTTTTGCCATCAAAACCAAAGAGGGTGTCACCATCTACAATACCAACAGTGAGTGGCAGGCCGTTTCGATCGTCGAAGAGGCAAAGCCCGATCAGTCCTTTATCGTATCGGTAACACTGCCAAATCTTCTTTTTGAAGGCGACTATTTTGTTTCTGTGGGCATCGCGAGTAGCAACACGCAGGGCGAAATAATCCCTCATGATCGTCGCTATGACTCAATTCATTTGCCTGTAGGACCTGTAGGTACTTTTACCGGTTTGGCCGATTTAAACGCGAGAATAAAACTTGAAAATGGCTAATTTAGAAAAAATTTTATCAGATGCTGGTTTTCAGAAAAATGAAAAGACGACCCTTTGGTCGCCTTCAGACATGAAGGATTTTGCGTATAGCGACGGCGAAGAGACTGAAAACTACATATACAAAACAATCAGTGAAGTATCAGACGTCAGCGTTGACTCAAAAGAATTAGAACCCTTCATTGTAGACTGGCCTTCAACCTATCATCTTAGCCCTGTTCGTTCGAACCTGTTACGCCCCTTCCAGGAGTGGATGAAGGGGAAAAGAATATTAGAAATCGGTTGTGGATGTGGTGCAATCAGTCGGTTCCTCGGTGAGAATGCGGCAGAGGTTGTCTCTGTTGAAGGAAGTTTCCGTCGCGCCACGATTGCCCGCTCACGCTGCCGTGATCTTCCGAATGTCACTGTCATTTGTGCGCCTTCCGATACGCTCCCGGATTTCGGTGATTTCGATGCGGTTTTACTGATCGGGGTGCTTGAATACGCTCGGGTCTTCGTTGGTGAAAACGGTGAACAGAAGCTTTTGCAGGCGTGCAAAAAACGTCTGAAGAAAGAGGGTAAATTATTTGTAGCCATTGAAAATAAACTGGGCATCAAATATTTCTCGGGCGCACGTGAAGACCATGTGAATTTACCAATGTATGGGCTGAATAACAGTTACGACGAAAAGAGCGTTGTAACGTTTGGTCGTAAAGAGCTGTTAAATGAACTGGATAAAGCCGGTTTCGAGGACACACTGGAATATATTCCGTTACCGGATTATAAGCTGCCCTGCACAGTGGTCACCCCGCTGGGCTGGCAGAAGCATTCCAGAGCGTTAAGCCAGTTAGCCATGGAAAGCGCACACAAAGAAAAGCAACTTGTACCACAGCATCTGTTCTCAATTGAGCAGGGCATCAAAAACATCTGGAACAATGAAATTGCTGCTGATCTCTCAAGTTCCTTTTTGATGGTCACAAGTGCGGTTAAGCAGGATGCTCTTCATGAAAACGTGGCTGCTATTTACTATTCAGATGAGCGTAATACAGATAAGAAAAAGAGTGTAGAATTCATACAGACAGATGAGGGCTTATCTGTATTTTCAGGATCCAGTCAGGACAACGATGTTGAGTCTGCGGATATGGAAAGGTTCATTTATGGCCAATCTCTCTGGACCGATCTTTTACGTATTATCAATCGTCCTCACTGGCGTGTCGAAGAACTGGCGGCATGGGCAAAAGGGTGGCTTGATCAGCTACAGCTCAGAGCGCAGGTGCCGTTAGTGACAGATAAAGATATTGTCCTGCCCGATTCTTATCTGGATGCCTTACCCTTTAATGTGATCAGAAAAGACAACGGTGAGTTTGTCTTCTTTGACCAGGAGTGGCACGCGTCCGACGCCATCACGCTGGGTTATATCGCATATCGCGGTATTTATCACTCCCTGCTACGGGTGACCTCTGCTGGTAATAGCCGAAACTGTATTAGTAATAACATCGCTGAACTAACCACGGCAGTGTTGAATGCTATGGGCTTTTCATGCTCAGGGGCTGACTCACGAAAATATCTGAAGCAGGAGTCAGCTTTTCTGGCGAAAATTCAGCATAAGAATGCTGAAGATATTTACAGCACGCTTAAAGGATTCTCGCTTGCCGTTCGTGCTGAATACTGGACTGACCTGAACGGTCTCAATTCACTAATAAGCCACGAAAAAAACCTCAAAGATCAATACCAGCTGCGTATTGTTAATCTTGAAGAATCGCTTAAGAATGAAAGTGATCGCGCCATCAGATTGCAGGATGAATTAAATCAGCTTCATGCACTTCATGAACATCAGAGCCATCTTCTGAACAAATATCGTCATGATGTCGAAACCATTCTGAACTCTGCAAGCTGGAAAATTTCCGCCCCATTACGTGTTGCAGGCCGCCGGGTTCCATTGCAGATAAGACAACCAATTAAGAGAAACTTCTTCAGGCTCTTTTATCTGGGGCAGAGAATAAAAGTAAAATCAGGTAAGGCCATTGCACAGGCGAAGGCTAACAACAGCGGTTTGAAAAAGCGCGTGAGAGAAGTATCGCGCAACGTCTATCTGCAATTACCTGAGCGATATAAAGAAAAAGCATTAAAAATTGCCATGAAAGTAAGGCCTGCCTGGTTCCGGCATCATCCTGCTTTCAATCAGGCTTTATATGAACAGACGATTATCAATAATGGCAACGGTCACAAGCCAGTTTTTCTCTCGCACAGTAATAATGGAACCTACTCGTTCTCTGATCGTCCGGATGAGTACGTTTATATTCCGGCCAGGAAGCCGAATTATTTTGAAGATATTCTCAATGAGTTCGAGGTCAAACCGCTTTTCTCAATAATTGTGCCTATCTACAACACGCCGCTGGATTTACTGGCGTTGATGGTTAAGTCGGTTGAAGATCAATGGTATGACAACTGGGAACTAGTGCTGGCTAATGATTGCAGTCCTGACGAGGAGACCGCACCGGCTCTCGATGCTTTATCCGATCCCCGAATCAAAGTCATTCATATGGAAAAAAATCAGGGGATTGCAGGTGCGACCAACGTTGCGATAGAGAATGCAAGCGGTGATTACATTGTTTTCCTGGATCATGATGATGAGTTAACACAGGATTGCCTGTTTGAATTCGTAAAATGCATCAACGAAGAAGATCCTGATTTTATCTACAGTGACGAGGATAAATTCACCCCGGAAGGCAACTATTCTCAGCCTCACTTCAAACCAAACTGGTCGCCAGATACCATGATGGGTACTATGTATACCTGCCACGCAGCATGTGTTCGTCTGAGCACTGCCCGTCAGCTGGGAGGATTACGGACAGAATTTAATGGTTGTCAGGACTGGGACTTCATTCTCAGACTGAGTGAAATTACTCAGAAAATTTCGCATATACCCAAAATTCTTTATCACTGGCGTATTATCCCCGCCTCAGTCGCGTCGGATATTACTGCCAAGCCTTACGTCTTAGCCGCTTCCAGAGCGGTACGTGAAGATGCGCTGAAGCGTCGTGGTATCGAAGGTGTTGTTGAGGAGCTGCCTGGCTATCATGGTTATTTCCGCGTGAATTATGATCTCCGTCCAGAGACCTTAATATCGATCATCATTCCTACGCGGGACAATCATGACGTGCTCGCGCGCTGCATTGATTCAATTCGCACCAAGACCAGTTGGGTTCATTATGAAATAATCGTGGTTGATAACGGATCTCAGAAATCCGAAACGCTTGCGTATCTCGATAAGCTCAAGCTCGAAAGTGCTGTCTCTGTAATACGACACGACCAGCCCTTCAATTTTTCCGAGCTCAATAATATTGGTGTTGCGCACGCTGAGGGGAGTTTGTTACTTTTCCTAAATGATGACACTGAAGTCCTGCAGGACGACTGGCTGAACAGACTGGGCGGCTACGCTCAGCAGAAACACGTGGGTGCTGTTGGCGCTAAACTGGTCTATGCTGACGGGCAGACAATTCAGCATACCGGGGTGCTCAATCTTCAGACAGGCCCTGTGCACGCCTATATTGGACAGGATAAAAACCATCCCGGCTATTTCTTACGCAATCAGATTGAATATAACTGGCTCGCCGTTACAGGAGCATGTCTGATGGTTGCACGTGATAAATATGAGTCGATAAACGGTTTTGATGAATCATTCCCGATCGCTTATAACGATGTTGATATTTGTATGCGTCTGGTTGAAAACGGTTATTATAACGTTATGTGTCAGGCTGTTACGCTAATACATCATGAATCTGTTTCGCGCGGTCTTGATCATATGGATGCTGAAAAAGTAAGACGTTTGCAAAATGAACTGAGTCGTCTGAACAGTAAACATCCGCAGTACTATCAGTATGACCCTTTCTACAATGTCAACTTTGCGTTTAATGGACATAATTTCGAGATCATGAAATGATTAATTGCGATAACACTGTTAACACTGCTTATACGAAAGAAGAGATGGATCTGATTTCGCTTCGTCATTTAGCTAAAGACGCCAGAGTTATCTCTTTTGATTTTTTTGATACTCTTTTTATTCGTCCACTGGACGATCCTGAAGATGCTTTTGATCTGTTAGCGAATAAGTTCTATCTTCCAGACTTCAGACAGTTGCGTCGTAAAGCGCAAAAAAATGCCTTTGCTCAGATGGTCAGAGAGGGCAGAAAAGAGATCACCCTTAAGAATATCTATAATAATTTTCAGGGCACCCGTGGCGGTACTGAAAGCCTGATGGAAGCGGAATATCAGCTTGAGCTGGCTCTGGTCGAGCCAAATCCTTTCTTTGTTGATTTTTTTAACGATTTGATTTCATCGGGTAAAACCGTAGTTATCACTTCAGATATGTATCTTGAAGAGGATTTCTTCCGCGCGGCATTGAAGAAGTATGATATGCCAGACGTGCCGTTGTACATTTCTGCAAGTCGTAATGCGACGAAACGTGATACGGGAGAAATATTCGACTACCTGCTTGCAGAGTGCGAAGTGGAACCGCATCAGGTATTGCACATCGGTGATAATGAACTGGCTGATTTTATTAAGCCACGCGAAAAAAGTATCACTGCATGGCATTACCAATCGCCTCATTTAATCAATAAGGGGAAAAAGCAGCCTCTGGCCTCTTCCCTGATTAACGGCATGATGCGAACCCTGCGGCCTGAAAATGTCGCTGCCGGTTCTTTTCAGCAGCTGGGCTACGAATACCAGGCACCCGCGACCTGGGGCTTCCTTGAATGGATTCGAAAAGAATGCATTACAGACAATGTTGATAAGCTATTGTTTGTTTCCCGTGATGGTTATGCGCTGGAAAGACTGGCATCACGTTATTTCACGGAAAAGCTGCCTTCTTTCTCCTATTTCATGGGATCCCGGATTGCTTTCAATCTCTCTCTGATGGACGAAGAGAACTTCAGCCAGAACCTGCCCTTCCTGATGTCAGGCTCTGATGGATTATCCCCGGGTGAATTACTGGAGCGTATTGGCGTAGAGCCACCGGCTGACAGCGTGATGGTCTCAGCCGGTGTTGCACCTGATCTGGTCATTGCCCCAGAAAATTACGAGATAGTTGAAAAGTTTCTTATCGCGCTTCGAGCAGAAATTCTGAAGGTATGTCAGCGTAATCGTCGCGGATTGTTCATTTATCTTCACTCTCTGGGCATTAAAGAGGGCGACACTGTCGCGATGGTAGACGTGGGCTGGAGCGGAACGACTCAGGAAGCGTTTATCCATACTGTCAAGAAATTCATGAACATAAATGTAATTGGCTACTATTTTTGCATTGCCAATACTTTTGAAAGAAAACGTCGTACACCCCATCAGATAATGAAAGCATTTATTGATAATGATACGACCAGTCCGGATTTAGTGGACAGGATTTATGAGAATCGCGTGGCCATAGAGCTATTTTTCTCTGCACCACATAATACGGTTATTGGCTATAAACCGGTTAAAGATGGTGTTTATCCAGTAACGGATCCTGGCCGGACTAAATCAAAGGATCATAACCTGATTAATGCACAATTGACCGAAGGTGTGGATAGATTTTGTGACGATTTTCTGGCGATGGTAGCAAGATTAAAGGTGAATCTCACCCCGATGCAGCTGGCGGAACCGCTTATTTCACTGACGACAAAAGATGACTGGCGTAAAAATCATCTTTTCATGCAGATAGAGAATTTTGACTCCTGGGGCAGTACACGTAATAAAGTTGTTAAGTTTCAGGATTACTTCAAGAACCATTCCCAATGTTAACCACACAACATAAGGGACAGGTTGCTATTCTTATGGGCACCTTCAATGGTGCCGCTTTCATCGGCAAGCAACTGCAGTCTATAAAAGATCAGGAGTGGAAAAACTGGTCTTTATGGGTGTCTGATGACGGCTCCACAGACGATACCCGCTCTGTCACAGAGCGGTTTTTTTCGGGTGCAGAAAATAGCTGCACAGTGCTTGCCGGTCCGAAAAAAGGGTTTTGCGAAAATTTTAAGTCTCTGATTGGCAACCCGGCAATACAGGCAGATTTTTATGCTTTTGCTGACCAGGATGACATATGGCATCCTGCTAAGCTGTTACGTGCCGTTGAATATCTGCAATCCCTGCCCGACGAGAGCCCGGCACTCTATTGCAGCAGAACCCGGTTAATAGACGAGCATGATCAGGTTCTGGGCTTATCGCCACTTAATGCTAAAAGACCTGGCTTCCCTAACGCATTACTGCAAAATATCGCAAGCGGAAACACCATGGTCTTCAATGCTGCGGCGCGCCAGCTTTTTCTGAAAATACTCGACATGCCTGTTATCGCCCATGACTGGGCGCTTTATTTGCTCGTCACCGCCTGTGGTGGAAGCGTCTTTTATGATCCTGAGCCATCAGTGTTATACCGACAGCACAACGCTAACGTGATTGGCAACGGAATGAAGCTGACACAGCGAGTCAGTAATTTTATTGATGCTCATCAGGGGCGCAATCGACACTGGAATGATGTGAATTTCAGCTTTCTGGCACAACTTAAAGCTGAAATGACTCCTGAAAATCGGGTTGTTTTTGATGCTTTTCGCCAAATCAGGGACAGCGCGTTACCTGCGCGTTTAAAATTATTCATAGCCTCCGGCGTCTATCATCAAAACCGCCTGGGGCAGATGACGAATTTCTCTTACGCTCTATTTAACAGGTTCTAATTTTGGTAATCTTGTGAAAATAATCGCATCGCTTGTCCTGTATCGTCATGCTTATGAGGATATTTCACGCACGCTGGATTCATTGCTGGCTGAGAAAAGTATTGATAAAGTTTGCATAGTTGACAATGGTGGTCATTGTAACTGGTTAAATGATTATTCTCATCCGAAAGTTTCGGTTTTAACTGTAGCAAATAATAAAGGTTTCGGTGCTGGCCATAATAAAGCCTTTCAGGAATATAAGCATCAGTGTGAATATATGCTGATTTGTAATCCTGATATCAGCTTTGGCTGCGGAGAAGTTGATTCTCTTTATCGATTTACTAAAGAAAATAATCTTTCACTGACTATTCCTAAAGTGATTTACCCCGATGGAACTCTTCAGCATAGTTGTAAGCTGTTGCCGACGCCTTATCAGTTATTTATGCGACGCTTTTGCTCGCGTTATATGAAAGTTTCAAATAGCGATTATGAGCTGCATCAAGCTGATTATAGTCGTCCATTTTATGCTCCTTCACTTTCTGGCTGCTTCATGCTTATCAGCCGGCAGGCGCTCGATCATACCAATGGATTTGACGAACACTTTTTCCTCTATATGGAAGATGTGGATCTCTCCAGGCGTGTCTCCGCTTCCGGGCTGGGCATCCAGTATTGTCCTGAATCCACCGTTGTGCATGAATCGCAACGACGCTCATACCAGGATGCTAAATTCCTTTTCTACCACATTGTTTCCGCTGTCCGTTATTTCAACAAATGGGGCTGGTTTAACGATCGTGAAAGAGAGCAGTTTAACGCTAAATGCCTTTCACAGTTTAACTGTAAGAATTCGTAATAAGACAGGTTAGAGATTTTACTTATTGTCGCCTCTCTTATTGTTTAGCAGTGCTTTCCTTCAACACGACCTTAGTGTTACGGATAACATTCTTTAAAAAAATGTTGTATGGTAATCGCTAAGTTAAAATTGTCTGAATTCATAAGTGGGATAGAGCTGAACGGCTCTGTATATATCGATCAGGAGTAAAATATGTCCAAGCAACAGATCGGCGTTGTAGGTATGGCAGTGATGGGCCGCAATCTGGCTCTTAACATTGAGAGCCGCGGTTACACTGTTTCAATCTTCAACCGTTCACGCGAAAAGACTGATGAAGTCATCGCTGAGAACCCGGGCAAGAAACTTGCTCCTTTTTACACCGTTGAAGAGTTTGTCGAATCGCTGGAAAAACCTCGTCGTATCCTGCTGATGGTTCAGGCGGGTGAAGCGACCGATAAGACTATCGCCTCTCTGACTCCACACCTGGATAAAGGCGACATTCTGATTGATGGTGGTAACACCTTCTACAAAGACACTATCCGTCGTAACAAAGAGCTGTCTGACCAGGGCTTCAACTTCATCGGTACCGGTGTTTCTGGTGGGGAAGAGGGCGCACTGAAAGGCCCATCTATCATGCCTGGTGGCCAGAAAGAAGCCTATGAGCTGGTTGCGCCAATCCTGGATAAGATTGCAGCACGTGCCGAAGATGGTGAAGCCTGTGTGGCTTACATCGGTCCAAATGGCGCGGGTCACTATGTGAAGATGGTTCACAACGGCATCGAATATGGCGACATGCAGCTGATTGCCGAAGCTTACGCACTGCTGAAAGGCGCACTGGGTCTGAATAACGAAGAGCTGGCTGAAACCTTCACCGACTGGAACAACGGCGAGCTGAGCAGCTACCTGATCGACATCACCAAAGATATCTTCACCAAGAAAGATGAAGACGGTAAATACCTGGTTGATGTGATTCTGGATGAAGCAGCGAACAAAGGTACCGGTAAGTGGACCAGCCAGAGCTCGCTGGATCTCGGCGAACCTCTGTCCCTGATCACTGAATCTGTCTTCGCGCGTTATCTTTCTTCGCTGAAAACCCAGCGTGTCGCGGCGTCTAAAGTCCTGAGCGGTCCACAGGCGCAGGCCTTCACCGGCGATAAAGCTGAGTTTATCGAGAAAGTTCGTCGTGCTCTGTACCTGGGTAAAATCGTCTCTTATGCGCAGGGCTTCTCACAGCTGCGTGCGGCATCAGAAGAGAACAACTGGGATCTGCACTACGGCGAAATCGCGAAGATTTTCCGTGCTGGCTGCATCATCCGTGCCCAGTTCCTGCAGAAGATTACTGATGCTTATGAAGCCGATGCAGGCATCGCTAACCTGCTGCTGGCGCCTTACTTCAAAGATATCGCGGATCAGTATCAGCAGGCGCTGCGTGATGTCGTTTCTTACGCCATCCAGAACGGTATTCCGACGCCGACCTTCTCGGCAGCGATTGCTTACTACGACAGCTATCGTTCAGAAGTCCTGCCTGCTAACCTGATTCAGGCGCAGCGTGACTACTTCGGTGCCCATACTTACAAGCGCATTGATAAAGACGGTGTATTCCACACCGAGTGGTTAGATTAATCACTAAAAAGGGCTTCCCTCGGGAAGCCCTTTTTTTATCCCACCAGTAAATCCCCATTCCGAATCTCTTTCTCTCCCGCCAGCCTCACCACCAGCATGCCTGCTGTAGCAAACCTCACCCAGTGCCGTGCATAGAGAATACCGCCATGCTCCGCCACCAGCGGGGTGATGTGATCCGTCAGTGGATCGACAATCTCAGCCACTACCTCTCCCGGACGAATCTCTGCGCCCAGCGGTTTACGATGCAGAATCAATCCTGACACCGGCGAGTGAATATATTCACAGCCAGCCAGAGGTGTCGGCGGGTTTTTCAGGGCAGGGGAGGAGGCCGCAGAACCCTCACTATGGCGTTCTTTGATCACGCCAGTCTCTCCCGGCGCTTCAGCCGCATCGGGTACGGTTAAACCGATGGAGCCGTCATTGATGGCCACCACATCATCCCCGCCTGCGCTCGCGGGGACCAGCTCATCGCCGCCAATAACGGGCGCGGCCACTTCCACAGAAATCGAAGGTTCGCTGTAGCCGATATAGCCCCCCTCCTGCAACGCTGAAATAATGGCATCCGCATCCTTTTCCGCCTGCTCAGGCGAGACATCACGCACGCCACGCAGCTCCAGTGTCACCGGCAGCAGCCCGCGTGGCATCGGATAATCTTTGCCAAACCGCTCCGCCAGCGTCAGCCAGGGTTCGCAGCAGGCTTCATCAAAGGGTTCGCCGCCGGAGATTTGCGCCAGCAACTGCACTTCACTGCCCAGCCAGCGTGCCAGCGGCTCAATATCCGGCCACGCATGCGGGGTGGTGTAGAGATGCGGTACAGCTTCCCAGTCGCAGTGCAGGTCAATCATCAGATCGGCCTGGCTGGCCATTCGCATCAGCGTGTAGCGCTGTGCATCCAGTTCGGTCTTAGGGACGGTATCGCGGTAGTGGCGATCGATCGCATCGCGGATCAGGCTTCTGTTCTGCGATTCACTCTGGGTCAGGCTCTCAGCCAGCCCGGCCGCCAGGGTGGTGCCCAGGGAGGGGAAACGGCGATTAAAATCCTGACCGGAGAGGGTATGAAAACGTCCGAGGTGAGTACCGTGCCAGTGCTGGCCCAGTGCCAGAGGATTGGCAACCGGCACCAGCGTAAAGGCGGCTTTGAGTTGCCCGGCGGATTCCAGCGCCTGCAGCCGCTGCTTCAGGAACCACGCCACCGCCATCCCCGGCAGTTCATCGCCGTGCAATGCCGCCTGGATATAGACCTGACGCTCATGATCCTGAGCAAAGTGAAAGCTGATGATTTCACGCTGGGTGCCTAAAGAGGCGCTTAACAGTGGATGATGTTGTTGATGCATACCGTGTTAATGTCCTTTAATCGGCAAAGGACGACAGCGCGCCGTCCCGAAAAGGTTAGAGTATAGTGCCGGATCGCAGTGAGGACGAAAATGGGGCCTGCGACACTACTGCTGAATAGAGATATCCGTGGCGAAGTAGCGCTTCTGAATCTCATCAAAGGTGCCGTTCTTTTTGATGTCGGCAAAGGCGTTATCCAGCGCGGTTTTCAGCTCAGTATCGCCTTTACGCAGGCCAATCGCCGTGCCGGGGCCGATGATCGGATCCTGAATAATCGGGCCGGCCAGCTCAAACTCTTTGCCCTGTGGCTGTTTGAGGAATCCGATAGCCGCCTGTGCCGCATCGGTAAAGACCGCGTCCAGCCTGCCTGAAACCAGATCGCTTTCTACCTGTGCCTGATCGCCATAAGGGACGACGGTCACACCATGAGGCTGCCATTTCGCCAGGGCATAGCGCTCCTGAACCGTTCCCTGTTCCACGCCAACCGTTTTTCCTTTCAGAGACTCGACGGTGGGCAGGATGCCGGCGCCTTTACGGGCAATCAGTTGCGTGTGGGTGTCATACAGCGGCACGGTAAAGTCAATCTGCTTCAGGCGCTCTTCCGTAATGCCCATATCTGACAGGATGGCATCAAACTTACGTGCTTTCAGCGCGGGAATCATGCCGTCAAACTGGCTTTCGACCCAGACGCATTTCGCCTGCATCTGTTTACAGAGTGCGTTGCCCAGGTCAATGTCAAAGCCGACCAGCTTGCCCTGGGGCGTTTTCGATTCAAATGGCGGATAGGTCGGGTCGACCGCGAAACGCACCTGTTCAATTTTTGCCTGCGCGCCAAATGCACAGCCTGCCAGAAGGGTGAGAGCCAGCGTCTGACGCAGGCGTTGCGTGAAAATGTTCATGATTTTGCTCTTATTCTGTCGTGATGAGTGATTATGCAGAGTATCGCCGGGCTGCCGGGATGGCAATTATTGCGTTATCTCTATCACGTCAGCCTTGCACAGCGCCCGGTAGTCTTCGGTGTTCAGGATCACTGAGCGCTCCAGCAGACCGGCGTTAAATGCGATCTCCGGATAACGTTCAAACAGCGCGGGGTCCACAATCAGTCGGAGGTCGGGATGAAAGCTGAACGGCGGTATCGCCCCGAATACGCAGCCGGTCAGTTGGTCGGTTTCTGCCGGACTGGCCAGTGACGCGCGTCGTCCGCCCACCGCGTCGGCAACCTTATTCAGATCGGCCTGCCGATCGGCGGGTAACACGGCCAGCACATGCTGTTTAACGCCGTTGCCTTTGACATGACAGACCAGCGCTTTCGCGCCCTGACCGATTTCGGTGCCGCGTATTGCCGCGACGGCTTCACATTTACCGGTCGCCTCATGCTCCATCAGGCGATAGCGCGCCTGATGCTGGTCGAGAAGGGCGATTAACTTTTCATGGGTGGTCATGGTCTTCTCCCGGGTAGATGGGCGGTGTTCACGAAAGGGGAGCGGTGCAGGATGTGAGAAGAATCCTGCTCAGAATCCGCATAAAAACGGTATTCTGAGCAGGTTGTTGCACATTTACTGATGGCGGTCGCGCAGGTTATTGATCACCGTGCTGAAGTCGAGATCCTGATCCTGCAACAGCACCATCAGATGATAGACCAGGTCTGAGGCTTCATTGGTGAGCTCATGCCGGTCGTTGACGGTTGCCGCCAGCGCGGTTTCCACCCCTTCTTCACCCACTTTCTGCGCGATACGCTTGGTGCCGCTGGCGTAGAGGCGGGCGGTGTAAGAGCTCTCCGGATCGGCTGTTTTGCGCGAAGCGAGCAGCTGCTCCAGCTGGTAAAGGAAGGTCCACTCCGGTGCCGCGGGGGAGAAGCAGCTGCTGGTGCCCAGATGGCAGGTCGGGCCAATCGGATTGGCCAGGATCAGCAGCGTGTCGTTGTCGCAGTCTGGCGTAATGCTGACCACCTGCAGAAAGTTGCCGGAGGTTTCACCTTTGGTCCACAAACGGTTTTTGGTACGGGAGAAAAAGGTGACGTTGCCTTCAGCCAGCGTTTTTTCCAGTGCCGCCGGATTCATGTAGCCATGCATCAGGACTTCGCCTGAGACATTGTGCTGCACGATGACCGGCATCATGCCTTCTGTTTTGTCCCAGTCGAGCTGAGCCTGTTGTTGTTCGGTTAGCACGCGCGAATCTCCACTCCGTTGTCGATCAGGAAGCTCTTCAGCTCACCGATATTAATAATCTGCTTATGGAATACCGAGGCGGCCAGCGCCCCATCAACATTGGCTTCGGTAAAGGCTTCCAGGAAGTGCTGCATCGTACCTGCGCCGCCAGAGGCGATCAGCGGCACCTTGCAGACATCCCGCATTTTCTTCAGCTGCACCAGGTCATAGCCATTACGCACGCCATCCTGATTCATCATGTTCAGCACGATTTCACCCGCGCCCAGCTTCTGCACTTCCTGCACCCACTCCAGCGTTTCCCACTGGGTCACGCGGGTGCGCGCTTCGTCACCGGTGTATTGATTAACCTGATATTTGCCGCTGCTCTCATCGAACCAGGTGTCGATCCCGACCACAATACACTGCACGCCGAAACGGTCCGCGAGGCGGGTGATCAGCGTCGGGTCAGCCAGCGCCGGTGAGTTGATCGAAATCTTATCCGCACCAAATTCCAGGATACGCGCCGCATCTTCGGGGGTTTTGATACCGCCCGCTACGCAGAACGGAATATCGATGACTTCCGCTACCCGCGACACCCAGCTCTTGTCCACGACCCGGCCATCGGAGGAGGCGGTGATGTCGTAGAACACCAGTTCGTCGGCCCCTTCGGCGGCGTAGCGCTGGGCCAGCGGCACGATGTCACCGATGATCTCGTGATTACGAAACTGTACGCCTTTGACCACCTGGCCGTCACGCACATCAAGGCAGGGAATTATCCGTTTTGCCAGCATGAGATCGCCTCCGAAACAGTGAATTTATCTTCCAGCAGCGCACGACCGACAATAACGCCCTGAACACCGCTGCCGCGCAGGGCGGCGATATCATTAAGTTCGCCAATGCCGCCAGAGGACTGGAAGGCGACGGACGGGAAGCGTGCGGTCACTTCCTTATAGAGGGCGACGTTGGAGCCACTGAGGGTGCCGTCACGGGAGATATCCGTGCAGAGCACGTGCTTCAGGCCCACCTGCTGGAAATCGGTAATCACCTCTTCCAGCGTCACGCCAGCCGCTTCCTGCCAGCCGCTGATGGCCACTTCTTTACGGTTACTTGCGTCGATACGCACATCCAGCGCCAGCACGATCGCCTCAGCGCCAAACTCGGCAAACCACCGTTTGACCTCTTCCGGCTGTTTGATGGCGGTGGAACCCACCACCACACGACTGGCACCGGCTTCCAGCAGGGCGTGCACATCGTCACGGCTGCGGATGCCTCCACCGACCTGCACCGTCACATCCACCCCTTCCAGCAGGGTTTTCAGCAGGGGGATCTGACGCTTCGCCGGATCTTTCGCGCCGGTCAAATCTACCAGATGCAGAACGGTTGCGCCCTGACGAACGTAATCCTGCAGACGTGGCAGCGGGTCACTGCCGTAATCGCGCTGCTGCCCATAATCGCCCTGATGCAGACGAACGACTTTACCGTCGATTAAATCTAACGCGGGGATAATCATTACATCTCCAGGAAATTTTTCAGCAACTGTGCGCCCGCTTTGCCCGAACGCTCCGGGTGGAACTGGACGCCGAAGAAGTTATCCTTCTGCACCGCTGCGGTGAAGGCTTCGCCGTAGTGACACTGTGCGATGGTGCTGGCGTTGACCGGCATGGCGTAGCTGTGAACAAAGTAGAAATAGCTGCCATCGTCGATGCCGCGGAACAGGTGATTGCCCGCCTGCGCGGTAATCTGGTTCCAGCCCATGTGCGGCAGCGGCAGACCCTGCGTGTCCATCAACGAAACCGGTTCATCAATAATGCCCAGCGTCGGCACGCCGCCGTTTTCATCGCTGCCGCGTCCCAGCAGCTGCATCCCCAGACAGATCCCCAGCACGGGCTGGGTACAGGCTTTCACCAGATCGATCAGGTCACGCTCTTCCAGCTGCGTCATCGCCGCCTTCGCGGTGCCAACGCCCGGCAGAAACAGTTTGTCAGCGCGCAGGACCACATCAGGATCGCGGCTGACTTCCGGGCGGTAGCCCAGACGTTCAATCGCCCATTTCACTGAGGAGAGGTTGGCGCACCCGGTATCCATGATCACCACGTTCATCACAGCACTCCTTTCGAGCTCGGCAGGGTATTACCCTCTACGCGAATCGCCTGGCGCAGCGTACGACCAAAGGCTTTGAACAGGCTCTCGACACGGTGATGGTCGTTCTTGCCTTTGGTTTTGAGATGCAGGGTGCTCATCATGGCGTAAGAGAGCGAGCTGAAGAAGTGCTCGACCATCTCGGTGCTGAGGTCACCCACGCGCTGGTAGTTGAACTCGGCTTTAAACTCGATGTGCGGACGGCCGGAGATATCGAGCGCACAGCGCGCCAGGCATTCGTCCATCGGCAGCACGAAGCCAAAACGGCCAATACCGCGTTTGTCGCCCAGTGCTTTCAGCAGCGCTTCTCCCAGGGCCAGACCGGTATCTTCCACCGTGTGGTGATCGTCAATGTAGAGATCGCCTTTCACTTCAATGTGCATGCGGAAACCGCCGTGCACCGCAATCTGGTCCAGCATGTGGTCGAAGAAGCCCACGCCGGTATTGATCTTACTGCCGCCTTCGCGGTCCAGCCACAGTTCAACCCGAACCTGCGTCTCTTTGGTGTTGCGCTGCACCAGCGCATGACGATCGCGCTGGGTCAGACGCTGCTGGATGGTCTGCCAGCTCTGGCCATCTGCGCCGTAGCGGATAGCCTGAATGCCCATGTTCTCCGCCAGCTGAACGTCGGTCAGGCGATCGCCGATGACGTAGCTGTTGGCGGTATCGAGCGCGCCTTCTGCCAGCCAGGCTTCCACCATTCTGATTTTCGGCTTGCGGCAATCGCAGTGGTCGTCCGGCATATGCGGGCAGATCAGCACATCATCAAACGCGATACCCTGTGAGGTCAGCACCTGCATCATCAGATTGTGCGGACCATCGAAGTCCGCCTGCGGGAAACTGGCGGTGCCCAGACCATCCTGATTGGTGATCATCACCAGCCGATAACCGGCGGCCTGGAGCGCCAGCAGCGCCGGGATAACGTCTGGCTCAAACGCCAGCTTATCCAGTCGGTCAACCTGATAATCTTCAGGCGGCTCAGAGATAAGGGTGCCATCGCGGTCAATAAAAAGGGTCTTCTGGCTCATGCTTGCTCCACAGAAAAGGCTTGCAGCGCGGCGATCACTCGTTCGCACTCTTCACGCGTGCCGATAGAGATGCGCAGGCATCCCGACAGGCCTGGGTTTTTGTTTTGATCACGCAGGATAATGCCCTGATCCCATAAGGTTTTGAAGACCCTGGGCGAATCGGTAAAGCGCGCCAGCACATAGTTGGTTTCACTGGGGAAAACCTGCTCCACGCAGCTGAGCTGAGCCAGTGCATCCAGCAGCCAGCCGCGACTGGCATTCAGCTGCGCCACATGCTCACGCATCAGGGCGATACCCTGCTCGCTGAGTGCCTGACCCGCAACGTCGGCCACGGGGGTCGCCAGCGGGTAGGGGGCAATGACCTTCATCAGCAGGTCGATCACCGGCTTATTCGCCAGCGCAAAGCCACAACGCAGGCCTGCCAGCGCAAAGGCTTTCGAGAGCGTACGCAGGATCACCAGATGCGGATAATCCTTAAGCCATCCGGTCAGGGTCGCCTGCGGGCAGAACTCAATATAGGCCTCATCGGCCACGACCAGCGCTTTTCCGGCGGTCATTGCCAGCAACTGACGGATATCTTCCTGATTGATCAGGTTACCGGTCGGGTTGTTGGGGCTGCAGAGATAAACGACTTTAACGCCTTCCAGCTGCTCTGCAATCGCGGGCAGGTTCAGCTGCCAGCCGTCCAGCGCGGGAGCGGTGCGGTATTCGATGCCGATGGTTTCGGCGCTGACACTGTACATGCCATAGGTCGGTGGACAGAACAGAATCGCATCCTGACCCGGCTCACAGAAGGCGCGCATGATCAGTTCAATGGCTTCATCCGCGCCGCGGCTCACCAGCACCTGCTCGGGTGTTAAGCCTGCGTAGGCGGCATAGCGCTCAATCACGATTTTCGGCTGACACTCGGGATAGCGGTTCAGCGTCTGCTGCGACAGCTCAAACGGCACCGGCAGCGGAAACTCGTTGGCGTTAAGCCAGACATCGCCGTTACCACCCAGACGACGCGCCGACATATAGGGGGTCAGCGCGCGCACATTGGCGCGCGCCAGCTGCTCAATATCCTGACTCATGCTTGCTCCTTCAGTGCGGCAACGCGCAGGGTGACGGCATTCCTGTGGGCATCCAGCTGCTCAGCGGCGGCCAGGGTTTCAATCGTCGCGGCCAGGTTCAGGAAACCCTGCGGCGTCAGCTCCTGCACCGTCATGCGTTTCTGAAAATCGGCCAGTCCCAGGCTGGAACAGGTCGCGGTGTAACCGTAAGTTGGCAGGACGTGGTTAGTGCCTGACGCGTAATCCCCCGCCGACTCCGGCGACCAGTCGCCCAGGAAGACGGAACCGGCGCTGGTGATGGTGTCCACCAGCTCGCGCGGCTGACGGGTCTGCAGAATCAGGTGCTCCGGGCCGTAGAGGTTAGAAATCGCCACGCACTCTTCAAGGTCACGCGCCACGATCAGGCGACTGCTCTCCAGCGCCTGACGGGCGGTGGCTGCACGCGGAAGCTGTGCCAGCTGCTGTTCAACCGCCTCCGCAACTGCCTCAGCCAGCTTCAGGGAAGGCGTCAGCAGAATCACCTGTGAATCGGGGCCGTGCTCCGCCTGAGAAAGCAGATCAGAGGCGACAAACGCGGGCGTCGCCCCCTCATCGGCGATCACCAGCACTTCAGAGGGACCCGCCGGCATATCGATTGCCGCGCCATCCAGGCGCTGACTCACCTGACGTTTTGCCTCAGTGACCCATGCGTTGCCCGGACCAAAAATCTTGTCCACGCGCGGCACTGTTTCCGTGCCGAAAGCCATGGCGGCGATAGCCTGCGCGCCGCCCACCTGAAAGACCTCTTCAACACCACACAGCTGCGCGGCATAAAGGATCTCATCGGCAATCGGCGGAGGTGAACAGAGCACCACGCGCCCGCATCCGGCGATGCGTGCCGGTGTTGCCAGCATCAGCACGGTTGAGAAGAGCGGGGCGGAACCGCCGGGGATATAGAGCCCGACCGATTTCACCGGACGGGTAATCTGCTGGCAGCGCACGCCAGGCTGTGTTTCCACATCCACGGGCGGCAGGATCTGGGCATTGTGGAAGGTTTCGATATTCTTCACCGCCACAGCCATCGCCTGCTTCAGCGCGTCACTCAGACGGGCGCTGGCTTCTGCGATTTGCTGCGGGGTCACGCGCAGATGGTCAACCTGCGCCTTGTCAAACCGGGCGCTGAACTGGCGCAGCGCCTCATCACCACCGGACTTCACCTGCTCCAGGACGTCGCGCACCGTCTGTGTGACGTTGTCAGAGGCGGCAATCGCAGGACGTAACAGCAGCGCCTGCTGCTGTTCCGGGGTGCACTGCTGCCATTCAATCGGGGTAGAAAAGGCCATGGCTTACTCCATCATCTTCTCAATTGGCAGCACCAGAATCGAACTGGCACCCAGTGACTTCAGTTTTTCCATCGTTTCCCAGAACAGGGTTTCGCTGCTGACCATGTGCATCGCCACGCGGCTGACATCTCCCGCCAGCGGCAGCACGGTCGGGCGCTCTGCGCCAGGCAGCAGGCTGATCACCTCTTCAAGGCGCTCACTCGGCGCGTGCAGCATGATGTACTTCGATTCGCGCGCTTTGATCACGCCCTGAATACGGGTCATCATCTTGTCAATCAGCTCCTGCTTGGCGGCAGGCATCTCGCCGTCGCGCTGAATCAGGACGGCTTTTGAACGATAGATCACTTCCACTTCACGCAGGCCATTGGCCTCCAGCGTGGCCCCGGTGGAGACCAGGTCGCAGATGGCGTCAGCCAGACCGGCGCGGGTCGCAACTTCAACGGAACCGTTCAGCATACAGGTTTTGAAGCTGACGCCTTTTTTATCGAGGTACTGCTTTAACAGGTGCGGATAGGAGGTGGCGATACGGGCGTTGTCGAGGCACTGCGGACCGGTGTACTCGTCATCGGTTCCCATCGCCAGCGACAGGCGGCAGCCGCCGAAGTCGAGGCGGCGCAGGGTAAAATAACGCGGGTCTTCACCCTGCGTCCGGCGTGAGAGTAACTCCTCTTCCAGCACGTTCTCACCGATGATGCCTAAATCGACCACACCATCCATGACCAGGCCAGGAATATCGTCATCGCGCACGCGCAGGATGTCGATGGGCATGTTCTCCGCAAACGCAATCAGGCGCTGTTGCTGAAGGTTGATTTTAACGCCGCAGCGCGCCAGCAGTTCGCGTGAATCATCACTTAAACGGCCAGATTTCTGCATAGCTATGCGTAAACGGGTGTTATCTAACATGGTTCCTGTCCTCTTAATCCTGTCCTGAATGTGTGGTTACGTCAGCCCATAAAAAAACCCCCGGAAGACGATCTTCCGGGGGTTTTCTTGCGTTCGCACCACTGGAAGATCTTGAAAGTCTTCCAGCACCAATCGCCTGAAAGACTAGTCAGGATGATGGTGGTGATGATGGTTAAACTGAACGCGTGTCATAATAATCTCGTCGATGAATGAGTATTCATTTGTGGGGTTTAACCTAGCGAAGATGCGTGCCGTTGGCAACACTTTTTTATAGGCCCGGTTCGGAAAGCACTGAAACAGGTTGTCCTGGTTTGCAATCCGGGGGCAAACTACGGTGAAGTCAGGGTGGATGTTTTACGTCAGGAGTCAATATGAAGAAGGTCGCGATTGTGGGACTGGGCTGGTTGGGCATGCCGCTGGCCACGGCGTTAACGGCGCGGGGCTTGCAGGTAACAGGCAGTAAAACTACGCCGGACGGTGTTGAGGCGGCCCGCCGCTGCGGCATTGAGGCCTTTCAGCTGGAGCTGACGCCTGAGCTGGTGTGTGATGCCGCCGATATCGAACCGCTGTTCAATGTTGATGCGCTGATCGTGACGCTGCCCGCCAGCCGCACCGCAGAAGGGGGCGAGGCCTATCTGCAGGCGGTGCAGAATGTGGTCGATACCGCGCTGGTTTACAGGGTGCCACGCATTATCTTTACCAGCTCCACCTCTGTGTATGGCAGCAGCTCCGGGCCTAAGCGGGAAAACAGCCCGCTGACTGCCGAAACCGTCGCCGGAAAGACGCTGGTGAAACTGGAAAACTGGCTGCACGATCTGCCTGGCACCAGCGTCGATGTTGTTCGTCTGGCGGGTCTGGTCGGGCCCAAACGCCATCCGGGACGCTTCCTGGCGGGGAAACAGGATGTGGCTAATGGTTCGCAGGGCGTCAATCTGGTGCACCTCGATGATGTGGTTGAGGCCATTACGCTGCTGCTGCAGTCGCCGAAAGGGGGCCGGACCTATAACCTCTGTGCGCCGAAGCACCCCTCCCGTGACACCTTTTACCCGGCGGTGACGCGCCAGCTTGGGCTGCAGCCGCCTCAGTTCGCGCCCGAGGCAGTGAAAGAGAGCGGTAAGCTGATTGACGGGTCGCGTATCTGCAGCGAACTGGGCTTTGAATATCGCTATGACGATCCGGTGAAGATGCCGCTGGAGTAAGGCGCTGAACACCGTTTTGCGGGAGCCGGCTGCTCCCGCTGCATCTTCTCCTGTTCTGACTATTTTGTAGTTACAACATACTTGTAGCAAGATACCGGGGCTAACCGTGCCCGTTTGAAATCCGGTAGTTCAGTCGGGCAGGCAGCGGTGACCGTCACTTACCTCACAACGATAAGCCCTCCCCGCGGCTTTTCATTTTACAAGCATCGAGTAGGATCTGTGCTTTCAGATACGCCATTGATGCAGTTGCCCGGAGTTGAACCCAGCTTAACTACGACAACGTTATTAATTTTAAATACCGAATCTTTAGCAGGCCATAACGGAGCTGAGTTTATTTTTTCAATCTCTGGCTTTATTTCATCAAAGGAAGTCGGAATTATTTTTGCTATTGCGGTAGCATTCATAAAAGCCGAAATTCGTGCGGAGTTTCCGGCATCCCAGTTGAGGAAAGAGCTTCCAAACATGTCGTGGTTGGTAGGTTTATCAACCGAGTCAACGTTGAGTGCACCATAGAAATAGATCCTGACTGGCCTGTCTGGTGGCGTACCAACATATTTGTATATGTCGTTAGCAATAAAAGACGACACATTATAATCCTGATTATAAGAGAGATAACCGGTGTAGAAGAGTTTGCTGGATGAAGCGGTTCCATAGAGTAAAACAATCACAGGAACAGCCCATAAAATCCTCTTTTCAGCATAGAGAGTAAATAGGATAACACCCGATGCTGCGAAAGATATAGCAAGGCAATTCATCGCTCTGGGAGGCAAGAATCCGCCGATTATTACGTTCATCAGGAACGGCGATAGTATTACAGCGGCTGCTGAAAGCAGAAAAACAAAGCGGTTTTTAATGGGGCTGACAAAAATTACAACAAGAAAAAGTAACGAAAAGGCATAGATACTCAGCCCATAAGGGGCATTAAAAGAAAAATAATCAATTATGAATGCTACTATAGACTTTATAGTTTCATTTACGGGTTGATGAATCCAGCCAATCATGTTGAGAAAGTATGACTCTGAACTTTTACCAAAATGCCATTGAATGATCTTTGTCAGTAATGAATAGGCGACAGCAGCAACAATCATTACAATAACAGGTTTGAACACGATGTTTTTGAATGTTAAATCAGACTTGTTGTTGGCAATAGCATAGCAAATATAAGAAGCAATGATTGATACAGGATGGAAAATTATAGACTGATAAATCGAAACGGAAAATGTTAATGCGATTACAGGTGTTATAATACTCAGTAAAAATCCTTTTTTTCTTAATGTAAGATAAGTTGATACAGAGGATAGAAGCACGGCTGTAGCTAATGTATCTGATTGGTTAGAGAATTCTAGCTGATATGCAAACTGAGGCAGGGCAGAGTAAAGAATCGAGAAAAATACAGACTGTTGCGTATTTAGGCCTAACGTTTTTGAGATAACAGAGCATGAAAGGGCAAGTATAACCAGAGACAATATTTCAGTATAAAATGTAATAAATGGCTCAGGAAAGATTGTTGATTTGAGCAACACATGTCCCCACCGACCCATACTGATAGTGTGAGCAATATTATTACTAAATTCCTCATCAATAGATAGGGTGAAGTGGGTAAGTTCAAAAAAGTAAACGATGAATAATACTAATAACGATGATATGAATTAAACTAAAAGAGTTTCTTTTTTTAAGGCGGCTTTAAGTTCCATCAGAAAAATCTCTAGGTGAATTTTACTTTCAGTAAAGAAAAATGCCCTAAAAGGGCAAGTTTCATTACTTTTTGATCAGATGCATTTTCCAACCTGGTGGATTAATGCTTATATCTGCTTCAGTTCCCGGTGGGGAATTTTCAAACAATCTGATTTGCTCTTTATAGCCAACTTCAAAATAAGGATATATATGAAAATGTCTGATGTACATTGTCGCCATTAAAATATTCAGGCACAACAATGCGATTGCTGGCCTCTTTGTTTTGCTTGTCAGAAAAGTTATAAAGCTGAAAAAGGCTATGTTTGTCACAAAAAAATATCGTTCTCCGCCCAAGGGTGATAAAAATAAAGGCCACTGTGGGTCTGTCATGCTCATCATTGGCTTAGCAAGAGCAAATCCGAGCATCAGTGATGGAAAAAGAAGTATGGACTTATAGCGCCATCCTGATTTTAAAGCATAATATAATATGGATGTTATTATTATTACATTTAACGCAATGGATGCCTGATTGCCATTTATGCCTGGCTTCCAGGTGTTATCAATAAGAGCGCCACGAATAATGCGATAAAAAGTAATATCAGAGAATAACTGAATACTTGCGCCTAAAGGGGCCGATGAACGGGTAGCGCCAGATGAAGTTAGAATTGTATATAATTGAATTAAAAAACAAAGTGTAAAAACGATATCGAAGGAGTTAATTTTCCTAACGGCGTTAACAATTCCGCCATGTTGGCATACTCGCTTCATGAGTAGACACGGAGCGATGAAAATTACAAATGGCCCACTTAGCCCACTGACTATCAATAAAACATAATCGTGTATCTTCCATGCTGTTGACTCCGGCCTTTCAGACATTATTACACAGAGAAGATACATTGAAAGATACCAGTGCATATTGGTGATATTTGGATAACCTTCTGCAACGTTTGGCATCAAAAGAACGTAAAGTGCAACAGTTGCCCGATAAGCTATAGGAGCAAACTTAATACGACTTGAAAGTATGAATGCAATGAAACAAGCTCTGATTAAAATACCTATTATGTTAGCGACTAAGGCAGCTTTACTTAAACCAAAAAGCAGAGCAATACTGTAGGTCAGGCGAGATATAGTCTGAAAATAACCATTTTCAGGCATGAAAAGCGTGTTAAATATGCCGTTGTTATATGCGTCCTGTAACCAAAACCTGCCATCTTCAGCCCAGGGTTGCGCGTTTGAGATAATGTCTGGCCTTCTCATTATTATAAGAAAAACAATAATTAAAAATATTGTGGCGTTGAGAAGATACTTTTTGTTTTTTTTAATTTCTAAATTCATGAGTTCCGCCTGAACATTAAAAAAGTTATCAAACCTTTTCCCTAAATATCGCTATCATTTCTGATAATGTATCTCGGGCGTTGCTTGGTCTCGATATAAATCCTGCCGATATATTCTCCCAGCACACCGATACCAATTAGCTGAATGCCGCCCAGGAAAAGAATCGAAACCAGAATTGACGGATAACCGGCTACAGGGTTTCCCCAGATCAGCTTATCTGCAATCATCCACACGCCATAAAAAAACGAGAGCCCGGCAACAAAGAAACCGATATAGGTCCACATGCGTAAAGGAAACGTAGAGAATGACGTTATACCTTCCAGCGCAAGGTTCCAGAGTTTCCATCCATTAAATTTTGTCGACCCAGCGACGCGTTCAGCGCGCGTGTATTCGACTACCTCTGTTGTTCCACCCACCCATGAAAGAATACCTTTCATAAACAGGTTTCGCTCAGGCAGCAGCTTGATGTTATCAACCACATGGCGGGACATCAGCCTGAAATCACCCACATTCTCTTCAATCTGCGGTTTGCTGATCATGTTGTGTAATTTATAGAACCATTCAGCGCTTTTACGCTTCAGATGGCTATCGGATGAGCGATCAACCCGTTTAGCAAGCACAACATCTGCGCCTTCTTTCCACTTCGAGATCAGAAGCGGGATAACCTCGATGGGATCCTGCAGGTCTACATCGATAGGAATAACCACATCTCCGGTCGAGGCCTCAAGGCCTGCAAACAGGGCGGGTTCTTTGCCAAAATTTCGCGTAAAGCAAACATATTTGACTAACGCGTCATTTTTCATGATCGCCTGAATCTGAGATTCTGTATTGTCTGTACTGCCATCGTTGATGAAAACAATCTCAATTTCATCATCTGCAAGCGGCGTGTAATTTCTTACCGTCTGATAGAAAACAGGAAGGGCTTCCTGCTCATTCAGGACGGGAACAACAAGCGATATTTTCATTTCTTATCTCGAAAAATGATGTACTTCGAATAGACAAAGCCACATACCAGACTTATTGCTGAGAAGACGATAAGGGTTACGACCGGATTGACCTTCATCCGGTCAGCATAGGAGCCAATCATGACGGCCACCATGCCCATGAAAAACACATACATGATGTAGCGGATCGTTGTGGCTTCTGAACTGAACGTCCACTTTGCGTTTGCAAAGAAAGAGAAGGTGACAGCAACGCAGAATGCAATAAAGTTGGACAGTGACTGCTGTAACCCCTTTTCTACACAGATGGCGAAGGTAACCCAGTGAATAAGCGTGTTAATCACACCAACTGACATGTATCGTGCAAAAAGTTTCAGCATGGCAAAGTTCTGTAAAAAGTGAGGTGCAAATCCTGACACCTGGCAGCGCCAGGATCAAGAAATTGTTAAGGCCATTTTCCCAGTTCATGCAGAGAGGGGTTATGTGCATCTGGAGCAGGATTTGGATGTGCGAAGAC
>NZ_PUGA01000021.1:0-55835 GCF_003236725.1 Pantoea sp. ARC270 | reverse complement strand
GCCTGCAGGCCGCTGCTGCGTGAAGCACTGAGCTGAGCGCGCAGTCCCAGCGTATCAAACAGCGTCAGGGGATCGTCTGCCAGCAGCTGGTCAGGCATCCGGCCCTCAACAGCGGTCAGCAGTACCGCCAGCAGGCCACGTACGATGCGTCCTTCGCTGTCACCGTAGAAATGCAGCGCGCCATCCTCACGCAGCTGGCTGCCCAGCCAGACCCGGTTTTCACAGCCGCTCAGCTCAATGTCCGCGGTTTTCAGCGCCTCCGGCAGAGCCGGCAGCTGACGACTCAGCTGAATCAGCTGACGATAGCGATCTTCCCACTGATGAAAGTGGCTGAAACGCTCTGTCAGGCTGGCAACGGTAATCTGCTCGCCAAACGGGTGTGGCGCTAACAGCGATGAACACATAATCAAAACTCCGATAACAGCGCGACGGCGCTCTTCATGGCGCGCACCAGCGCATCAACATCCTGCAGGTTATTATAGGGGGCAAAAGAAGCCCGCAGCGTGCCGCTGACGCCCAGCGCCGCCAGTAGCGGCTGCGCACAGTGCTGACCGGCCCGCAGCGCGATACCCTGTTCGGCCAGCAGCGTCACCAGATCGCTGTGATGCTGATCGGCAAGATCAAAGGCCAGCAGGCTGGCACTGCCACAGCGGAAGCTGCGGAAACCCGGCAGCTCCGCCAGCTGCTCCTCGGCCAGCGTTGCCAGCTGCTGGCTCCAGCGCTCCATCTGCGTCAGGTCGTACTGCGACAGCCAGCTCAGCGCGGCACTTAAGCCCACCACGCCCGCCACATTCGGTGTTCCTGCCTCGAAGCGCCACGGTACCGGCTGCGGCGTAAAGCCCGTGAAATCGACATCGGTAATCATCTTGCCGCCGCCCTGCCAGGGTTCCATCGCCTCCAGCAGTTCAGCTTTGCCATAGAGCGCACCGATGCCCATTGGTGCGTAAATTTTATGGCCGGAAAAGGCGTAAAAGTCGACATCCAGCGCCTGCAGATCGGGCGGGCAGTGCACCACCCCCTGCGCGCCATCGACCATCACCCTGGCACCCACATCGTGCGCCAGCTGAATCGCCCCGGCGAGATCGGGACAACCGCCAGTGACGTTCGACATCTGGCCGACCGCCAGCAGGCGGGTGCGGCGGTTCAGCAGGGCGGGCAACAGGCCGATATCGGGCAGCCGGTCCGGCCCTAAGGGCCATTTCACCACGCGCGCACCGCAGGCCTGGGCGGCCATCAGCCAGGGCACCAGGTTTGCGTGATGCTCTGCTTCGCTGACCACAATCTCGTCGCCGGGCTGTAAGCGCGGACGCAGCCAGCTGTTTGCCACCAGATTGATCGCTTCGGTGGTGCCGCGTGTCCAGACGATCTCACGATCGTCCGCGGCGTTAAGCCAGCGGGCAACCTGCGATCGCGCCTGTTCATAGCGCTGGGTCAGGGCCTGCGCGGCGGCAAACTGACTGCGGTGCACCGTGCCCGCACTCAGGCTATAAAACTGCTGCGTACTCTCAATAACAGCCTGGGGTTTCAGCGTGGTCGCTGCGCTGTCGAGATAGACACCGGCGTCGGCGAGTGCGGGAAACTGCTGGCGAAATGCGGTGGGATTAAATGCGGTCATGCCTGGCCCATAGTGTGAATAATCAGGACCACACTGAAAGCGTGGTCGGCGTCTGGCAAAGCTGGAAAAGCGCGTTATGCTGAATATTGCAAGGTTTGAACCAAACCCGCATAACGATCGGACGTTCACTGGTCGATCTCACTTATCGGCTGCCTCTGGTTAGCGTAACGCGGGTGGTTTGATGCAATCAATCTACAAGGAGATAGCAGATGAATAAACTTACCGCAGTGCTGGCCGTGTGTACTCTGGCTTTTACCCTGGCGGGCTGTTCAAGCAATTACGTGATGCATACCAATGATGGACGCACCATTGTTGCTGATGGCAAGCCTAAGGTTGATGATGATACCGGTATGATCAGCTATAAAGATGCGAATGGCAACGAGCAGCAGATTAACCGTACTGACGTCAAAGAGATGGTTGAGATGGGCCAGTAAGCAGCAAAAAAAAGCACCGCAATTTGCGGTGCTATTTAAAATCACTATGGACAGACAGGGTAAATCTACAGGAATTAAGAGTTCGATCCGCAATCGTCGGATCAAAAAATTGCAAACACAACATCACGACCACAAGCCAAAAGCTTTCAGAAAATCTGCGAACTCACTCACAAATCTAAAAACTTTTCGTTCCGGCTCAGGAAGTGCGGCAACTATAGGTATTTGCTGGTGGTTCCTCAACGGACAAATTATAATGCCTCGGATTAAAAATTCTAATACGTAAACGCTTTGTATAAGCCCGCGTATTTTTCGCCGATCCGGATACGGAAAACCATGTCGAAACGCCTTCCTCCTCTCAACGCACTGCGTGTTTTTGACGCGGCTGCGCGTCATCTCAGCTTTACCAAAGCCGCTGAAGAGCTGTTTGTCACCCAGGCAGCTGTAAGCCATCAGATAAAGTCTCTGGAAGATTTTCTCGGGTTAAAGCTGTTCAGACGGAGGAATCGTTCGTTATTACTGACGGAAGAAGGACAAAGCTACTACCTCGATATCAAAGAGATCTTCTCGGCGATAAACGAAGCGACCCGCAAGCTGCAGGCGCGCAGCGCCAAGGGGGCGCTGACCGTCAGTTTACTGCCGAGCTTTGCCATTCAGTGGCTGGTTCCCCGTCTCTCCAGCTTTAATATGGCTTATCCGGGGATCGATGTGCGCATCCAGGCCGTAGACCGCGACGAAGAAAAACTGGCCGACGATGTCGACGTGGCGATCTTTTACGGACGCGGTAACTGGCCGGGGCTGCGGGTGGAAAAACTCTATGCCGAATATCTGCTGCCGGTCTGTTCACCGTCGCTGATGACCGGCGATAATCCGCTGAAAACGCCGATGGACCTGTCGCGCTTTACGCTGCTGCATGATGCCTCCCGCCGTGACTGGCAATCCTATATCCGGCAACTCGGCCTGCAGCATATTAATGTGCAGCAGGGGCCGATCTTCAGCCACAGCGCCATGGTGCTGCAGGCGGCGATTCATGGTCAGGGCGTGGCGCTGGCAAATAATGTCATGGCGCAGAGCGAAATCGAAGCGGGGCGGTTAATCTGTCCGTTTAATGATGTCTTAGTCAGTAAAAATGCTTTTTATCTGGTTTGTCATGACAGTCAGGCAGAACTGGGTAAAATAGCGGCCTTCCGACAGTGGATCCTGGCAAAAGCCGCAACCGAACAAGAAAAATTCCGCTTTCGTTACCAACAATAACATCTTGATTTATTTGCATTACGATGCAAAAGCACCCTGAGGATCGGTTAATGTCCAGTCGTGCCATGTTTGTTTTTGCGGCTATCAGCGGTTTTCTGCTGGTGGCTTTTGGCGCATTTGGTGCCCACGTTTTACGTCAGTCGCTGGGCGCGGCTGAAATGGCCTGGATTCATACCGGGCTGGAATATCAGGCTTATCATACGCTCGCGGTGATGGGCCTGGGGGCGGCGATGTTGCGCCGTGCCAATATCTGGTTTTACTGGAGCAGTGCGCTGATGGCGCTCGGCACCGTGCTGTTCAGCGGCAGCCTCTACTGTCTGGCGCTGTCGCATCTGAAGTTTTGGGTTTTTATCACCCCCGTGGGCGGAATCTGTTTCCTCGCCGGTTGGGTATTGATGTTGATTGGCGCGCTGCGTCTTAAACGAAAGGCAGAACGCCATGAATAAAGTTTTACTCTATTGTCGTCCCGGTTTTGAAAAAGAGTGCGCGGCGGAAATCAGCGCCAAAGCGGCAGAACGTGAAGTCTACGGTTTTCCGCGGGTTAAAGAGGATGCCGGCTATGTGCTCTTTGAGTGCTATCAGTTTGAAGATGCTGAGCGTCTGGTGCGGGAACTGCCGTTCCAGGAGCTGATCTTTGCCCGGCAGATGCTGGTCGTGGGCGAACTGCTGCGCGACCTGCCACAGGAGGATCGCATTACGCCGATTGTCGGTATGCTGACCGGCGTTGTTGAGAAGGGCGGCGAACTGCGTGTTGAAGTGCCGGACACCAACGAAGCCAAAGAGCTGACCAAATTCTGCCGTAAGTTTACCGTGCCGCTGCGCGCAGCCCTGCGTGAAAGTAAGATCCTGCTCAACTACGAGAGCCCGAAACGGCCGGTGGTGCATGTCTTCTTCATCGCGCCAGGTACCTGTTATGTTGGCTACTCCCTGCCGGAAAACAGCTCGCCGTTTTACATGGGGATTCCGCGCCTTAAGTTTCCATCGGATGCGCCAAGCCGCTCCACCCTGAAGCTGGAAGAGGCGTTTCACGTCTTTATTCCGGCCGATGAGTGGGATGAGCGCTTAGCCAGCGGCATGTACGCGGTCGATCTGGGTGCCTGTCCGGGCGGCTGGACCTATCAGCTGGTCAGACGCAGCATGATGGTTTACGCGGTCGACAACGGTCCGATGGCCCCGAGCCTGATGGAAACCGGTCAGGTGATGCACGAAAAAGCGGACGGTTTTAAGTTCCGTCCGCCACGCACCAATATCAGCTGGCTGGTGTGTGACATGGTGGAGAAACCGGTTCGCGTGGCAAATCTGATGGCCGACTGGCTGGTCAATGGCTGGTGCCGTGAAGCGATCTTTAACCTCAAGTTGCCGATGAAAAAGCGTTATGAAGAGGTAACGCAGAATCTGGCGATGCTTCAGGAGAGGCTGAATGAGAACGGCATCAATGCTCAGATCCAAGCGCGTCAGCTCTATCACGATCGCGAAGAGGTGACGGTGCATGTCCGTCGCATCTGGGCCGCCACAGGGGGGCGTCGCGACGAACGTTAATCGCCGGGCTGAGTGTTGCGGCACTCAGCCACGATAACGCAGCGTGTTCAGATTCCCTGCCAGCAGCAGATCCCGTTTCAGCGTCGCGACCTGACGGCTGATTTCAGCCATCTGCTGTCCTTCCGCAAGCTTTTCACGCCATTTAGCCGGCACCTTATCGAGTTGCTGATAGATCCCCTCCAGCGTGTGAAACTCTGCGAGCAGCTGTTTCGCGCTTTTCGGGCCGATGCCGCTGATACCCGGAATCTTACTGCTGCTGATCCCGCACAATCCCCAGAAGTCGGGCAACTGCTGCGGGGGAACGCCAAATTCGGCGTCGATAAAGGGCTGGTCGAGCCAGCGCTTCTGGAAGTAATCGCGGATGCGGATTTCGGGGGCCAGCAACTGGCAGTAGCCTTTATCCGTAGAGACAATAGTGGCCTGATGGCCAGCCTGGGCCATTTTGACCGCCAGCGTCGCCGCCAGATCATCTGCCTCATCCTCGCCCGCCATCCAGCAGCTTACCCCGGCGGCACGAAAGGCTTCCTGCAGCGCCGGCATCTCCGCCTGCAAATCCTCAGGCATCGGCGGACGCCCGCTTTTGTAATCGGCTAACAGCTGATGACGCCAGCCCTGATGACGCGCGTCGCCATCAAATACGGCCACGGCGTGCGTCGGGCGGGTGTGGCCTAAGACCTGACGCAGCGCGGCGACGCAGCCTTCGACACAGGGGGAGCCCTGAACCGCATGGAGACGGCGTATCAGGTTCAGCGCATCAACAATAACAAGATGAAGAGCCATGAGAGTCCGGGCAGCCCGATGGGCTGCCTCCTGGTTTATTTAATGATTTCGTAGCAGGGGATGTAGGCGGTGCCGGGCAGTTTCATACGCTGCTGAGCAACGAAGCCCTGCAGCAGCTCGTCCATGCGGTGCATGATGTCGGCATCGCCATGCAGCCGGTAACGTCCCTTCTCACGGATTTCGCGGATCCCGATCTCTTTCACGTTACCGGCTACGATGCCTGAGAAGGCCCGGCGCAGGTCAGCAGCCAGCTTTTCAGGAGGCTGGTTGGTGTAGAGATTGAGGTTCGCCATGTTTTCATGGGTTGGCAGGAAAGGGATCTGCAGATCGGGCTCGATGCGGATGGACCAGTTGAAACTGTACGCATCGCCGGTTTCGCGACGATTCTCTTTGACCTGCGGCATCGCTTTCTTCATCAGACGCGCCACTTCGGCAGCATCATTAATGATGATCTGATAATGCTTACGCGCCTGCTCGCCCAGCGTGTTAACAATGAAATCATCCAGCACGCGGAAGTAGTCGGCACTCTCTTCCGGTCCGGTCAGGATCAGCGGCAGCACTTGGTCCTTGTTCTGCGGGTTCATCAGAATGCCCAGCAGGTAGAGCAGCTCTTCGGCGGTGCCGACCCCGCCCGGGAAAATGATAATGCCGTGGGCAATACGCACAAAGGCTTCCAGACGCTTCTCAATGTCCGGCATGATGATCAGCTCATTGACCAGCGGGTTAGGCGGTTCCGCCGCAATAATTGAGGGTTCGGTGAGGCCAATAAAGCGGCTGTCACGGTAGCGCTGCTGCGCATGGCCGACGGCGGCCCCTTTCATCGGGGCTTCCATGACGCCGGGTCCGCAGCCGGTACAGATATTCAGTTCACGCAGGCCCAGCTGTGTGCCGACATTGCGGCAATACTGATATTCAACCGCGTTAATGGAGTGACCGCCCCAGCAGACCACGGTGTTGGGGTACTCACCGATGTGCAGTGCCCGTGCATTACGCAGAATGGAGAAAACGGTGTTGGTGATCGTGGCGGAGTCATTCTCTTCACCCGCGGTTAAGCGCCCCGGCATGGCGAGCTGGCCGCTGACAAACAGGATGTCGCGCAGTACCGCAAACAGGTTCGCCTGCAGGGAGCGGATGATGCGGCCATCCACAAAGGCCTCTTCCGGTGGGTTGATCAGCTCCAGTTTGACGCCACGCTCACGGCGCAGCACGTTGATGTCGAAGTTTTCAAAGCGGGAGAGCAGTTCGTGGCTGCTGTCAGTCTGGCTGCCAGAGTTAAGCACGGCCAGAGAGCAATTGCGGAACAGCTGATAGAGGTCGCTGCTGGCGGTGCGCTTGAGCATATCGACTTCCAGCTGCGAGAGCAGATCCATTGAGCCAAGGGGGCTAATATGGGTAATCAAATGAACTCCTTTACACCCGCCTGGGTGCGTGTTGGCACTGCAACGGCAGTGACGAAAATCCCTGGTCGGCAACCCGCAGATTGCCGCCATCACCAGAGTAGCCTTGTCGGCCCGCCCAGCTCAAGCGGAACTGCGCTTCCTTCATGCAGCCTGCGAGAGCTCTCGCAAACTACTGACGCACCAGACGCGAAAAACCGGGCGAGAAAGGCACATTCGTGCGCCATGGGTTGATGTCCAGCCCGCCGCGCCGCGTGTAGCGCGCATAGACCGTCAGCGCTTCCGGGTGGCAGAACCGCATCACATCGTTAAAGATGCGTTCGACACACTGTTCATGAAATTCGTTGTGCTGGCGGAAGGAGACCAGATAACGCAGCAGCGCTTCGCGGTGAATGCGCGGACCTTTGTAGCGGATCATCACCGAGCCCCAGTCGGGCTGATGGGTAATCAGGCAGTTTGATTTGAGCAGATGGCTGACCAGCGTCTCTTCCACGATTTCGCTGCCTGCGGCATCGGCCAGATAGTCAGCGTTAAAGCGATAATCCTCGATGGCGATATCCTGCTCATCAATGCAGGTCCCCTCAAAATGGCCGATCGGCTGTCCTTCGATTTCATTCAGACGGAACAGCGCCACCCGCACGTCACCTTCAGCACAGGCGCGGAGATCGCGCTCCAGCGTCTGACGCACCTCACCCCAGTCGGCAAAGCGGGTCTGGTTGAAACTGTTGAGATAGAGCTTGAAGCTTTTCGACTCGATGAGGTTGCGGCTATGCGCATCCAGCACCACTTCACCCACGGCAACCTGCGGCAGCCCCTTGCTGTTCAGCCAGGAGAGCTCATACAGCGTCCAGATATCGCCGCCGGTAAACGGCAGACTTTCAGGAAACAGGCCAAGAGGTTCGCGGTTCAGGCTGCGCGGCACCGCCTGCAATAAGCCATTGTCATAGCGATCGTGATAGGCTGTGGGCTTGCCCAGCGTCAGGTTGCTGAGTGCCTGATCCTGTTCGTGTGTAGTCATTGCGGTTACCACCAGAATTCATCAAAGTGGCTAAGTGTAACCCATCAGAAGTGAGAATATGAATGATGCAGCAAACTGCCGCCGCGTTGCGCGACTTTACCACCCGTTACTGCCAGCACTGGCTGGCGCAGAGGGGGCATGCTCCGGCCAGCCGGGATCTCGCCGGCGTCGCGTCGCCCTGCGCGCTGGAGGAGCGCGAGGAGCAGGTCATCTGGCAGCCGCAGCCTTTTAGTCTGCCGCCGACACTGGATGGAGTCGAGCGGGCCGTGGATCTGCAGCTGCAGCCATCAGTTACCGCCTTCTATACCACCCAGTTTGCCGGCGACATGCCGGCGCGTCATGGTGAGAATCAGCTGACGCTGTTGCAGGTGTGGAGTGAAGAGGATTTCCTGCGGCTTCAGGAGAACCTGATTGGGCATCTGGTTATGCAGCGCCGCCTCCGACAGTCACCGACGCTGTTTATCGCCACGACGGCGTCAGACGAGGAGATCATCTCCCTCTCTAACCTGACTGGCGAGGTGATTCTGGAACAGCCTGGCCGTAAACAGCGCCAGATTATTGCGGAAAATCTTGAGATGTTTCTTAAGTCATTACAACCGGTTATCATCTGAATTGCAGTGATTTGCCGCCTCGCTTGTGAGATATCTCTTACATGTGATGTAAGAGATCGCTATATAAAATCTGAGCCATCCGGAAGGCTGCAATGTAAAAATATTGTGAATCATCAACTTAATGGCGATTATCTGAATTTGTGCCGCACATTTTGTAAAGTTCAGCTGTAAGTCACTTGTGTGCGTAACGAGTTCTGTCAAAATATTTCCCACTGCAGGATGCTCAGGAAAAAGATATCGTCAGGATGATGATAAGCCATGAGGCAGGAACGTAACGGAGCTTACGGCACACGGAAGGTTTCAGGATGAAACAGGATCGCTCAGGATTGAGTCAGGGACACCTCCAGGATGGAGAACGGGAGCCCCTCGGACGAGGTGGCGGGCCAGGATGCTTAGGAATCATCAGGACGATGCGCGACAGGAGTTCGCACTGGACAAGTTGTCACGGAAGAGCAGGGAGCATTAACGTAGCAGGATGGCTGCAAACGAACCGGGAGCACTGTTTATACAGTGCTCCCTTTTTTTGTGCCTGTGCCAACAAGTGATATGCTTGCCGCCCATTTTTTGACGGCTAGCCGGAGGTGGCGCATGACGCCTGAACAATTGATTACGCAGCGGCTGGAGCAGCTGGAAGCGGTGATGCGTGAATATCAGCTCTGGCAGAGCACGCCGCCTGCCGTGGAGGCGCTGGAGAGTCGTGAACCCTTCTGCCTCGATACGCTTGAGCCGCTGCAATGGCTCCAGTGGGTGCTGATTCCGCGGATGCACGCCCTGATGGCGGCCGGCCATCCGCTGCCGCAAAACTTTGCCGTCGCGCCCTATTATGAGGTTGCGCTGGTGCCTGACCAGCCCGGCATTGCGCCGCTGCTGCTCACGCTGCGTCAGCTGGATGCGTTGCTCAGGGATGCGGCCCACTGATGCTGGAGATACTCTATCAGGATGCGTGGCTGGTTGCGGTCAACAAGCCCAGCGGCTGGCTGGTGCATCGCAGCTGGCTGGATCGGCATGAAACCGTGTTTGTGATGCAGACCGTGCGTGATCAGATCGGCCAGCATGTTTTTACCGCCCATCGTCTGGACAAGCCGACCTCCGGGGTGCTGCTGATGGGGCTATCGAGTGAGGTTGGCCGCCAGCTTTCTCAGCAGTTTGAACAGCATCAGATGCAGAAAACCTATCACGCCGTGGTGCGTGGCTGGCTGGAGAGCAGCGGGACGCTGGACTATCCGCTGGTTGAAGAGCGGGACAAAATCGCGGACAAGCACGCCACTGAAGCACGCGCCGCACAGCCCGCGGTCACCGACTATCAGTCGCTGGCCACGGTCGAGATGCCGGTCGCCATCAGCCGTTACCCCACCTCGCGCTACAGTCTGGTTGAGCTCTCACCTAAAACCGGTCGCAAACATCAGCTGCGCCGTCATATGTCCCACCTGCGTCATCCGATTATTGGCGATTCGGCGCATGGCGACCTGCGTCAGAACCGGGGCGCCGCGCAACATTTTGGCGCGGACCGGCTGATGCTGCACGCCAGCAGTCTGGCCCTGACCCACCCGGTGACCGGCGAGCCACTGGTGCTGCGCGCCGGACTGGATAGCGTCTGGCAGAGGCTGATGACGCAGTTTGGCTGGCAGGATTGCATTCCTGAGGTGCCGCGGGTTGAGTTTGACGCCGCGCCAGGACAGGATAACGTTTCAGAATAAGGGAGAGATCAGATGGCAAAGATTGGCATTTTTGTGGGGACGGTTTACGGCAATGCGCTGCTGGTGGCGGAAGAGGCCGAGCCGGTTCTGCAGCAGCAGGGGCACAGCGTGACCCTGTTTGATGACCCGACGCTGGCGGACTGGCAGGCCTTTGCAGGCGATGTGGCGTTAATCGTCACCTCAACCACCGGTCAGGGCGATTTTCCTGACACCATTTCCGGTCTGTTCCATGCCATAAAGGATCAGCTGGGGCACCAGCCCGCGCTGCGCTATGGCGTCATTGCGCTGGGCGACAGCAGTTACGACCACTTCTGTGGCGCGGGCAAAGCCTTTGATGCGCTGCTGCAGGAGCAGGGCGCACAGCGGGTCGGTGAGGTGCTGCTGGTGGATGCCACCGAAAATCCAGAACCGGAAGCGGTGACCTCGCCCTGGGTCGATGCCTGGGGTGTGCTGCTCTGATCGCCTCGCCCGGGCTCTCTCTGCCAGCCGACGGCAGGGAGACACCGGGCACGACTCACGTCACCGGTGCCGGATTAAAGACCGCCAGCTGATTACGGATGCCCCAGCGATCGGACCAGGTCTGCTTCCTGCCACTGGCGATATCGAGAATCAACGCAAACAGCCGCCAGCCGACCTGCTCAATACTCTCTTCTCCGGTGGCAATCGTGCCGGCATTGATATCCATCAGATCGTGCCAGCGCTCGGCCAGCGCGTTGCGGGTTGCCATCTTGATGACCGGAATGGCCGCCAGCCCGTACGGGGTGCCGCGACCGGTGGTGAAGACCTGCAGCGTAATGCCGGAGGCGAGCTGCTGGGTGCCGCAGACAAAATCGCTGGCGGGCGTTGCCGCATAGATCAGTCCGCGGCGGGAGGGGCGCTGACCGGGAGACAGCACTTCCACAATGGCGCTGCGTCCCGATTTGGCGATGGAGCCGAGCGCTTTCTCCACCACGTTCGCCAGTCCCCCTTTTTTATTGCCCGGTGACGGATTGGCGCTGCGGTCGGTGTTGCCCTGGTCGAGGTAATTGTCATACCAGGCCATCTCTTCAAGTAAACGCCTTCCGACCTCCTCATTAATGACCCGCGGCGTCAGCAGATGAATGGCATCCCGCACCTCCGTGACCTCAGAAAACATCACGGTGGCCCCGCAGCGCACCAGCAGATCCGAGGCGAACCCCACCGCCGGATTCGCCGTCACGCCGGAAAACGCATCGCTGCCGCCGCACTGCATGCCGACAATCAGTTCCGAGGCGGGACAGGTTTCGCGCTGACGCTGATTCAGCCGCTGAAGATGACGCTCTGCCACCTGCAGAATCGCCTTTACCATCGCACCAAACCCCACCAGCTTTTCATCCTGCAAACGCACGATGTCATCATCATCCAGCGAAATCGCCTGCACGTCGGGGGTGCCGGTCAGCAGACGCTCCGGCTGTAACTTTTCGCAGCCGAGGCTGATGACCATCACTTCACCGCCGAAATTCGCATTCAGCGCCAGGTTGTGAATCGTGCGAATCGGCACCACCGCTGCGGGGGCGTTGATCGCCACGCCGCAGCCGTAGAGGTGATTCAGCGCGACCACGCCATCCACATTCGGATAGCGCGGCAGTAACTCCCGTTCAATGATCTGTACCACATGATCCACCACACCCGCCACACAGTGGACGCTGGTGGTGATGCCGAGCAGGTTACGGGTGCCCACGCTGCCATCCGCATTGCGGTAGCCCTCAAAGGTGTAGCCCTCCAGCGGCGGCAGGTCGGGCGGGACCTGGGTGGCTAATGGCAGGCTCGCCAGCGGCGGCGCCTCCGGCAGCACCACCAGTGACTCATCGATCCAGCTGCCGCAGGCAATATCCCGCACGGCATAGCCGATCACTTCGCCATAACGCACGATCGCCCCTCCTTGGTGAATCGCCTGCAGCGCGACTTTATGCCCCTGCGGCACATGTTCCGTCAGCCTCAGGCCATCCGCAAACTGCGTGCCAGCGGGCAGACCCAGCGTGTTGACCACAATCGCCACGTTGTCATGCTCATGGACTCTGATGCAGAGCGGCTGTTCATCTGTTGTGGGGTTCATCGCCTATCTCCTGTCGGGCGCACCGGCTTGTCCGGCTCGCATAATCTGACCTGTTACCTGCCGTGTATTAGCCAGCTTCAGTATAAAGAGGGGAAGCAGGCCACACATTGTGCAACTGACCACTATTACGCCGATCTGCCGCGCTGTTTTGGGTCGATTCTCCAGAAGCAAGTGAAACGCCTCACAAAGCGGAGGGGAAAGGGCGACCCGGCACGGTTTCTGCGGCGCTATTTGCCGCTTTCGTGAGCCATGCCGCAGGGGTTCGTGCATCCGCCAGACAATCACTTCATAACGGCTGTTATTCCAGGGCGATACGCCAATGTGCTCGCCACAGGCTGTTTTTATACTGAGCGCCGTTAGCCAAAGTCAGGTTATCTGTCACGACGTATTAGCCCGTCCTGAACCAAAGAGATCGCCGTGTTTAACCCAACTTCTCTCTGATACCCAACGCGATGTGTATGCAGTCAGAGCGAATGTAGCTCACGCTATATTTCAGGAGTGCATCATGAATAGTTTCAGCCAGACTGCGGAAGCGGTGCAGAAGCGCACCAACGCCCGTTACTGGATTGTGGTGATGTTATTCATCGTCACCTCATTCAACTACGGCGACCGCGCCACCATTTCGATAGCCGGTTCGGCGATGTCCAAAGATATCGGCCTCGATTCGGTCGGACTGGGCTACATCTTCTCTGCTTTCTCATGGGCGTACGTGATTGGTCAGATCCCAGGCGGCTGGCTGCTCGATCGTTTTGGCTCAAAGCGCGTCTACTTCTGGAGTATTTTTACCTGGTCGCTGTTTACCCTGCTGCAGGGCTTTGTCGATATCTTCAGCGGCTTCGGCATCATCGTGTCACTCTTTCTGCTGCGCTTCCTGGTGGGGCTGGCTGAAGCCCCCTCTTTCCCTGGCAACAGCCGCATCGTGGCCGCCTGGTTTCCGGCGCAGGAGCGTGGCACCGCGGTGGCGATCTTCAATTCAGCGCAATATTTCGCCACGGTGATCTTTGCGCCCATCATGGGCTGGCTGGTGTCGGAAGTGGGCTGGGCACACGTCTTCTGGTTCATGGGCGGGCTGGGGATCATCCTGAGCTTCATCTGGCTGAAAGTGATCCACGATCCCACCGACCACCCCGGCGTAAACAAAGCCGAACTGGCCTACATGGAGCAGGGCGGGGCGCTAATCAATATGGATGTCAAAAAGGAGAGCCGCAGGGTGAGCTGGAGCGAAAAGTGGTTCCAGATCAAACAGCTGCTGACCTCCCGCATGATGCTCGGCATCTACCTCGGCCAGTATTGTGTTAACGCCTTAACCTACTTTTTTATCACCTGGTTTCCGGTCTATCTGGTGCAGGCGCGCGGCATGTCGATTCTCAAAGCGGGCTTTATCGCTTCGGTGCCGGCGGTGTGTGGCTTCCTCGGCGGGGTGCTGGGTGGGGTGATCTCCGACTGGCTGATGCGCAAAACCGGCTCGCTGAATATTGCACGTAAAACGCCGATTGTGCTCGGCATGCTGCTCTCTATCTCGATGGTGATGTGTAACTACACCGAAACCGAGTGGCTGGTGGTCTTCTTCATGGCGCTGGCGTTCTTCGGTAAAGGGATCGGCGCGCTGGGATGGGCGGTGATGGCGGATACCGCCCCCAAAGAGATCAGTGGCCTGAGCGGCGGCCTGTTCAACATGTTCGGCAACTTCTCCGGCATCGTGACGCCCATCGCTATCGGCTACATCATCGCCACCAGCGGCTCCTTTGAGGGTGCGCTGATCTATGTCGGTATCCATGCCTTCGTCGCCGCCTTCAGCTTCCTGGTGATCGCCGGTGATATCAAACGTGTTGAACTGAAAACCCGGCCGGTTAAGGACGCCTCATGACGACGCAAAGTTCACCCGTGATTACGGCGATGCAGGTTATCCCGGTCGCCGGTTACGACAGTATGCTGCTCAACATTGGCGGCGCGCACAACGCCTGTTTTACCCGCAATATCGTGGTGCTCACCGACAGCGCCGGACACACCGGCGTGGGTGAAGCGCCCGGCGGCGACACCATCTACCAGACCCTGATGGCCGCCATTCCGCAGGTCGAAGGCCAGCAGATTGCCCGCATGAATCGTCTGGTGCAGCAGGTGCACAAAGGGAATGCGTCGGCTGACTTCACCACCTTTGGCAACGGTGCCTGGACCTTTGAGCTGCGGGTCAACGCCGTGGCCGCGCTGGAAGCGGCGCTGCTCGACCTGCTGGGACAGTGTCTGGGCGTGCCGGTGGCGGAACTGCTGGGGCCGGGCAAACAGCGGGATGAAGTCACGGTGCTGGGCTATCTCTTCTATCTCGGTGACCGCCGCAAAACCGATCTGCCCTATCAGAGTGGTGAGCAGGCCAGCCACGACTGGTATCACCTGCGTCATCAGGAGGCGCTCACCAGCGAAGCGGTAGTGCGACTGGCGGAGGCGGCGGCGGATCGCTATGGCTTTAAAGATTTCAAACTTAAAGGGGGCGTGCTGCCGGGCGAGCAGGAGATCGCCACGGCGGTGGCGCTGAAGCAGCGTTTTCCCGGCGCGCGCATCACGGTGGACCCCAACGGGGCATGGCGGCTGGATGAGGCCATCACCCTCTGCAAGGGGATGCAGGATGTGCTGAGCTACGCCGAAGACCCCTGCGGGGCAGAGCAGGGCTATTCGGGACGTGAAGTGATGGCCGAGTTCCGGCGCGCGACCGGCCTGCCGGTCGCCACCAATATGATCGCCACCAACTGGCGGGAGATGAACCACGCGGTGATGGTTAACGCGGTCGACATCCCGCTGGCGGACCCGCACTTCTGGACGCTGAGCGGGGCCGTGCGGGTCGCCCAGCTGTGCGATGAGTGGGGCCTGACGTGGGGCTGCCATTCCAATAACCATTTCGATATTTCGCTGGCGATGTTCACCCATGTCGGTGCGGCCGCGCCAGGTAACCCGACCGCGATTGACACCCACTGGATCTGGCAGGAGGGCGATCAGCGCCTGACGAAAAACCCGCTGCAAATCCGCAACGGAAAGATTGCCGTGCCGGATGCGCCGGGTCTGGGGATCGAGCTCGACTGGGACCAGGTGCACAAAGCCAGTCAGCTCTATCAGTCACTGCCCGCCGGTGCGCGCAACGACGCCACGGCGATGCAGTATCTGATCCCCGGCTGGACATTTGATCGCAAGCGCCCGGCATTTGGCCGTGCAACAGCATAAGGAGCAGGAGATGAGTTCAACACCCAAAGTGACCGCCATGCAGGTGATCCCGGTTGCCGGCTACGACAGCATGCTGCTGAATCTCAGCGGCGCGCACTCGCCATTCTTCACCCGCAACATTGTCATTATCAAAGATAACGCCGGACATACCGGCGTCGGTGAAATCCCCGGCGGGGAGAAAATTCGTCAGACGCTGGAAGATGCCGCCTCGCTGGTGGTCGGCAAAACGCTGGGCGAATATAAAAATACCCTCAGCCTGGTGCGCACGACCTTTGCCGATCGGGATGCGGCCGGTCGCGGCAATCAGACCTTTGATCTGCGCACCACAATCCATGTGGTCACCGGCATTGAGGCAGCACTGCTGGATCTGCTGGGTCAGCACCTGGGCGTTAACGTCGCCTCGCTGCTGGGTGACGGGCAACAGCGCGACCGCGTGGAGATGCTGGGCTACCTCTTCTATATCGGCGACCGCAGAAAAACCGCCCTGCCATATCAGAGCCAGCCGGACGATCCGTGCGACTGGTATCGCCTGCGTCATGAAGAGGCGCTGACCCCTGAGGCCGTGGTGCGCCTGGCGGAGGCCGCCTATGAGAAATATGGCTTTAACGACTTCAAACTCAAAGGCGGCGTGCTGCGCGGCGGCGAAGAGGCCGAAGCGGTGACGGCGCTGGCAAAACGCTTTCCCACGGCGCGTATTACCCTCGATCCCAATGGAGCCTGGTCGCTCAATGAGGCGATCCTGCTCGGCAAACAGCTCAAGGGCGTGCTCGCCTACGCAGAAGATCCCTGTGGCGCGGAGCAGGGCTACTCCGGGCGGGAAGTGATGGCGGAGTTCCGCCGCGCGACCGGCATGCCTACCGCCACCAATATGATCGCCACCGACTGGCGGCAGATGGGTCACACCCTGTCGCTGCAGTCGGTCGACATTCCGCTGGCCGACCCCCATTTCTGGACGATGCAGGGCTCGGTGCGGGTCGCACAGATGTGCCACGACTTCGGCCTGACCTGGGGCTCCCACTCTAATAATCACTTCGACATTTCGCTGGCGATGTTTACCCACGTTGCCGCGGCCGCGCCGGGCGCGATCACCGCCATCGATACCCACTGGATCTGGCAGGAGGGGAATCAGCGTCTCACCAGAGAGCCGTTCCTGATCAAAGGCGGCATGGTGCAGGTGCCGCAGAAGCCCGGTCTCGGTATCGAGCTGGATATGGATCAGGTGATGCAGGCCCACGCGCTCTATCAGAAGCAGGGGCTGGGCGCGCGTGACGATGCCGAAGCGATGCAGTTCCTGGTGCCAGGCTGGACTTTCGATAACAAACGTCCGTGCCTGGTTCGTTAATCTTTCTGGCTCACGCGGAGCCGTCCTCACAGGAGTTCAACCATGAGTAATGCAGCCTGGCCCAACGGATTTCGTCGTCGCCTGTTAGCGGGTGAAACCCTGATTGGCAGCTGGTGCGCGCTGGCCAGTCCGATCTCTACCGAAATCCTGGGGCTGGCCGGTTTTGACTGGCTGGTGCTGGATGGGGAGCATGCGCCCAACGATATCACCACGTTTGTGCCACAGCTGATGGCGCTGAAAGGGAGCCACAGTGCGCCGGTCGTACGGCCGCCCTGCAACGAGCCGGTGATCATCAAGCGCCTGCTGGATATCGGGTTTAACAACTTCCTCGTGCCTTTTGTTGAGACAGAAGAGGAGGCGCGGCGCGCGGTCGCCTCAACCCGCTATCCGCCCGCCGGTATTCGCGGCGTGTCGGTCTCCCATCGCAGCAACATGTACGGCACCCTGCCGGATTACAACCAGAGCATCAATGACAACATCACCGTGCTGGTGCAGATCGAAACCCGGCAGGCGGTTGACCACATCGACGCCATAGCCGCAGTCGACGGCGTGGACGGCATCTTCGTCGGGCCGGGCGATCTCTCTGCGGCGCTGGGCTACCTCGGCCAGCCCGCCCACCCGGAGGTGCTGGACGTGATTAAACACATTTTTGACCGTGCCAGAGCGGCCGGGAAGCCGGCGGGCATACTGGCCCCGGTGGAGGCGGACGCCCGTCGTTATCTGGAGTGGGGAGCCACCTTTGTGGCGGTCGGCAGCGATCTCGGGGTATTCCGCAGCGCCACCCAGGCGTTGTGCGACAAATTCAAGCGCTAAGCAGCAAGGAGACACGCAATGAAGATTGGATTTATTGGCCTGGGCATCATGGGTAAACCCATGAGCAAAAATCTGCTGAAAGCGGGCTATTCAGTGGTGGTGCGCGATCACCACGCCAGCAACGAAGCTGAACTGGCTGAACTGGGCGCGACCGTGGCAACCTCGCCGAAAGAGGTGGCTGAGCAGTGTGAGGTGGTTATTACCATGGTGCCCAACTCGCCGCAGGTGAAAGCGGTCTGCCTGGGAGAGGGCGGCATTATCGAAGGCGCGAAGCCGGGCCTGGTGGTGATCGACATGAGCTCGATTGCGCCGCTGGCGAGTCGGGAAGTGCACGATGCGCTGGCTGAGAAAGGGATCAGCATGCTGGACGCCCCGGTCAGCGGCGGGGAGCCGAAAGCGATTGAAGGCACGCTTTCCGTCATGGCCGGCGGAGAGAAAGCGGTGTTTGATCGCTGTTACGACATCATGAAGGCGATGGCGGGATCGGTAGTGCACACCGGTGACATCGGCGCAGGCAATGTCACCAAGCTGGCCAATCAGGTGATTGTCGCGCTGAACATCGCGGCGATGTCCGAAGCCCTGTCGCTGGCGACCAAAGCGGGGGTCAGTCCGGAGCTGGTGTTCCAGGCGATTCGTGGCGGCCTGGCGGGCAGCACGGTGCTGGAGGCGAAAGCGCCGATGGTGATGGATCGCAACTTCAGACCGGGCTTCCGCATCGACCTGCATATCAAGGATCTGGCGAACGCTCTGGATACCTCGCACACGCTGGGCGCGCATCTGCCGCTGACGGCGGCGGTAATGGAGATGATGCAGGCGCTGCGTAATGATGGCCAGGGAACGTCCGACCACAGTGCGCTGGCCTGCTATTATGAGAAGTTAGCGAAGGTTGAAATCGCCCGCTAAATCCCGGTGCCGGTCTCCGCGGAAACCGGCCGGGTTCAGCGCCGTTTCAATGACTCAACTGTGCTCGGATTGCCTATGAAAATCGTAATCGCACCGGATTCATATAAAGAGAGTTTATCCGCCCTGGAGGTGGCATCGGCGATTGAAGCGGGATTCCGTGACATCTTTCCCGATGCCCACTACGTGAAAATACCAGTCGCCGACGGCGGCGAAGGAACGGTAGAAGCGATGGTCGCGGCGACGAAAGGAAACATCGTCAGGCTGAAGGTGACCGGGCCACTGGGCACACAGGTCGAGGCTTTCTATGGCCTCTCTGGCGATGCGTCCACTGCCTATATCGAAATGGCGGCGGCCAGCGGACTGGAGCGGGTGCCCGCCGCCCAGCGCGATCCGCTGATCACCACCTCGTTCGGCACCGGGGAGCTGATCCGGCATGCGCTGGATAAAGGCGTCGGTCACATCATTATTGGCATTGGCGGTAGTGCGACCAACGATGGCGGTGCCGGGATGATGCAGGCGCTGGGCGCCCGGCTGCTGGATGATCGCGGCCAGCAGATTGGTTATGGCGGCGGGGCGCTGCCTGACCTCGCCACCATTGAGATTGATGCACTGGATGCCCGTCTTCGGCAGTGTCGCATTGAGGTGGCGTGTGACGTCACCAATCCGCTGACCGGAAAGGAGGGCGCTTCGGCTGTTTTCGGTCCGCAGAAAGGGGCGACACCGGCACTGGTGCAGCAGCTCGATCAGGCGCTGACCCACTACGCCGCGATTATTCAGCGCGACCTCGACATCGACGTGCTGCATATCCCCGGCGGCGGTGCGGCGGGCGGCATGGGGGCGGCGCTGCATGCCTTTTGCCAGGCAGAACTGCGGCGCGGCATTGAAATTGTCACGGAGGCGCTGGGGCTGGCGGAGCAGGTAAAAGATGCCGACCTCGTGATCACCGGGGAAGGCCGCATCGACAGCCAGAGTATCAATGGCAAGGTGCCGGTGGGGGTCGCCAGCGTGGCAAAGCGCTTCAACAAGCCGGTGATAGGCATCGCCGGCAGCCTGACGGCGGATGTGGGGGTGGTGCATCAGCATGGTATCGATGCGGTGTTCAGCGTGCTCTACAGAATCTGCACGCTGGATGAGGCGCTCGCCACGGCCGGCAAAAATGTAACGATGACGGCGCGTAACGTCGCCGCCACGCTAAAGCTGGCCGGCTTTCACTGATCCTGCGGCCAGCCCCGGATTACCCGATGCCCAGCAGCTGCCGGGCTTCACGCGCCACGTTCTCCATCTCATCCTGCAGCTCCAGCAGTTCCGGCTCCAGGGCGGCGATATCGCTGGCCTGCAGGAGCTCTCTCTCCAGCTGGTGGCAGAGCTGCTTCATGCGCGGCACGCCGCTGTAGCTGGCACTGCCGTGCAGCTTGTGAATAATCTCCCGCAGGGCCGTGACCTCATTGGCGGCCATAAACTGCGCCATCTTCGCGTGGACTTCCGGTAAAAACTCCAGCAGCATCCGCAGCAGATCCCGTGCCAGGTCGGGTTTATTCGCCGCCTGCCGCAGTGCCAGCTGCCAGTCCAGCGTCGGCAGTATCGGCGGCAGTTCCGGCACGGCGACCACCGGTGCGGGCGTATAGCGCGCCAGCAGCTGCCTTAACTTGCTCTCATCAATCGGTTTGGCAAGATAGTCATTCATGCCCGCTTTGATGAGCTGCTCGCGTTCGCCATCGATGGCGTGAGCGGTCACCGCCACGATGGGGGTCGTGGCGTGCAGCGGCAGACCACGGATGATTTCGCTGGCGCGAATGCCATCGATGTCAGGCATCTGAATATCCATCAGAATCACATCCAGCGACTGCTGGCGCGCCTCGCGGATAGCGTGTTCGGCGCTGCTGCACAGCAGGATATTCTGCACCTGCTCCTCCAGCAGCGCACCAATCAGCTTGAGGTTGGCAGGGTTATCATCCACTGCCATCACCGTCAGCGGCAGGCGCGGGGAGAAGGGCAGCTCGCTGATCTGGCGGGTGTGCAGATCCAGCAGCATCGGCAGGAGTCGCGTCAGGGAGATCGGCTTCGCAATGCAGCCGTCAATGCCGCGCACCTTCAGTTCATCAGCCAGCAGCATCATCGGGCTGGGCAGGGCCATCAGTACATTGTCTGCCCGATCCAGCAGCGCATTGATCCTCCCCTCGTTCAGCAGCTCGGGCTGGCTGATGCTGACCGGCATTGCCATCAGCAGCAGGGGATAGTGGGACGCCGGCAGGCCCTCCAGCGTTTCGCTGTAGTCAATCTGCAACGGCGTGGCGCTCAGCATCTCCAGCGCCGCGCGGGCAACGGTGGCATCCGCCTCGACATAGGCGATGCGGGACTGGGACAGCGCTTCCAGCACGCGCGGCATACCGGGCGCGTTGGGGTTGAGATCCAGCTGCACGCGAATCACAAAGGTAGAGCCCTGATCCGGCTGGCTGCTGAAGGTGATATCCCCGCCCATCTCCCGCACCAGTTTCTGGGTGATGACCAGCCCCAGCCCGGTGCCGCCATGACGGCGCGAAATACTGGCATCGGCCTGGCGGAACGCCTGAAACAGCTGCGTCTGCTGCTGCTCAGAGATACCGATGCCGCTATCCTCTACCTGAATCTCCAGCTCGACGCGCGTCTGGGTCATAACGCGCTGCGTGACGCGCAGGCCGATATGGCCCTGTTCAGTAAACTTGATGGCGTTGCCAATCAGGTTGATCAGAATCTGCTGCAGGCGCAGCGCATCGCCGATGACGTTGTCCGGCACGCTGCTGTCGCACACCACCGTCAGCTCCAGCCCCTTGTCATGCGCCGACGGGGCCAGCAGCACCAGGGTCTCATCCAGGGTGGCACGCAGGGGGAAGGGGATCGCCTCCAGCATCAGCTTGCCCGCTTCCAGCTTCGAAAAATCGAGCACGTCGTTAATGATGCTGAGCAGGTTGTTGGCCGAGCGCTCGATGGTCTGCATGTAGTCGCGCTGGGTCGTGCGCAGCTGAGTTTTCAGCATCTGGCGGGTAAAGCCCAGCACGCCATTAAGCGGCGTTCGCAGCTCGTGCGACATGTTTGCCAGAAACTCCGATTTGATGCGCGCCGCTTCCTGAGCGCGCTTCTTCGCCAGATCCAGTTCGACGTTCTGTATCTCCAGCTGTTCCAGCGTTTCCCGCAGATCGTACGTCGCCTGGTCGATGTTATGCTGCATCTCTTCGTGATAGGCGGTCAGCGACATCGCCATGGCGTTGATGCCGTTTTTCAGCGTGCTGAGTTCGCCCAGCATGTACCCCTCAACGCGGCTGTCGAGCTGACCGCGACGGATGCGGTCAACGGTGGTCACCATATTGCGGATCGGGCCGGTTACATCACGCATCAGACGATAGGCAAACAGCATCGCAAGGCAGAGGCAGAAGAGCAGCATCAGGGTCGCGACAAACACCTCTTTATACTGCTGCAGGCGCACCGACTGCAGATCGAGTTCAATCGCCACATAGCCCAGGGGGTTGCCCGAGGGTTTGACCTTTTCATCGGGCAATTCATCCAGATCGTAGCGCTCGGCCGTGATCGGCGTGCGCAGAATCAACAGATTACCGTGACGCTCCATGGAGACATCATCGGGCAGGGCGTGGATATCCTCCTGCTGCAGCAGGCTGAGGTTCTGCCGGTTATTGGAGGTGACGTAGAGCTGGTTATGATTATCGAACACCGAGATCGCCCGGACGATGCCGGAGTGGCGGCGGTGCAGTAAACTCACCAGCTCCCGCATCGCATCGCGATCGTCCCAGGTCATGCTGTATTCGCTGGAGATCGCCAGCGGTTCGATGATATTCGCCCCAGCATCGATTACCTGGCGCTGCAGTTCATTGTAGCGATGGACCACAAAAAATGAGCTGAGCAGCAGGCCAACCATCAGCGTGGGTGCCAGAATTAAAATCATCATTCGCGCCCGCAGGCTGTATTTGGTCATAATAGTCGCCTGGCTACTCCGGCATTAACCTCCCTGCACATCCTGTCGACAGCACCGTGCAGGTCGTTTCGATAAAGAGAACTGATAACACTATGGCGCAATTTTACGTTGCAAAACAGCGCGTGGCGACACAACAGCGGATCACCGTCACCATCGATGAGCTCGATCCGTTCGGGCAGGGCGTGGCGCGTCACAAAGGCAAAACGATTTTTGTCGCCGGTGCCTTGCCGGGTGAGCAGGCGGAGATCACGCTGACAGAGGATAAACGCCAGTTTGCCCGGGGGAAAGTGAAACGGCTGCTCAGCCGCAGTCCGGCGCGCGTCGCACCGCGCTGTCCCCACTTTGATCGCTGCGGTGGCTGCCAGCAGCAGCATGCAGAGGTGGAGCTGCAGCAGCAGAGCAAAGCTCAGGCGCTGAGCCGGATGCTGAGCCAGGCCGCCGCGCAGACGATCGCGGTGGAGGAGGTGATCGCCGGTGAATCCTGGGGCTACCGGCGTCGCGCCCGTCTGGGTCTGCAGTGGCAGAATAAAGCGCAGCGGCTGCAGATGGGGTTCCGCCAGGAGGCGAGCAACGATCTGGTCGATATTCAGCACTGCCCCGTTTTAGTGCCCGAACTTGAGGCATTGTTGGTGCCGCTGCACCACTGCCTGAGTGCACTGCGCGCCGTCAGGCGTCTCGGTCATGTGGAACTGGTGCTGGCGGATAACGGCCCGCTAATGATCCTGCGCCATCTTGATGCGCTGCACCCGGACGACCGTGAAAAACTGGAACAGTTTTCGCATAAGCATCAGCTGATGCTCTTCCTGGATGCGGGTGATGAAGGGTTAACGTCGCTAACGACTCAGATACCTTTTTATCACTCTCACCAGCTTAAGCTAACCTTCAGTCCACAGGACTTTATTCAGGTTAACGATGCGGTGAATCAGCAGATGGTGGCAAAGGCGATAGCCTGGCTCGATCTGCAACCGGAAGACCGGGTTCTGGATCTCTTTTGCGGCATGGGAAACTTCACACTTCCTATAGGAATCTTCGTACAAAATGTGGTTGGTGTGGAGGGGGTTGCAGCATTAGTGCGGCAGGCAGCGTATAATGCTGATTCGAATAATCTTAAAAACGTCAGTTTTTTTCAGCATAATCTGGAAGAGACGGTGTCGCGCCAGCCGTGGGCGGCACAGGGATTTAACAAGGTATTACTCGATCCGGCACGCGCCGGGGCTGCGGGCGTGATGGCACATGTGGTTAAACTTGCGCCAGAACGCGTGGTCTATGTGTCGTGTAATCCAACAACACTCGCCCGCGACAGTCAGGTCTTGCTGTCGGCAGGCTACCAATTGGAAAGGGTCGCGATGCTGGATATGTTCCCTCATACCCGTCATCTCGAATCCATGGTGCTGTTCAGAAAAACATAAGCGATGTATGTCGTTGTGCAGGAGAGGTTATGGTTGCGGTCAGAAGTGCGCATTTAAATACTGAGGGGGAATTTGCCCTCGACCAGTGGATCGCCAGTCTCGGTATCGCCAATCCGCAATCATGTCAACGCGTTGCCGATACCTGGCGCTACTGTGAAGCGCAGACGCAGGACCATCCCGATCAGTCGCTGCTGCTGTGGCGCGGGATCGAGATGGTGGAAATCCTCTCCATGCTCAGCATGGATATCGAAAGCCTCTGTGCGGCGCTGATCTTCCCGCTGGCTAACGATGAAGTGGTGAGTGAGGAGGAGCTGGAAACCGCCGTCGGCAAAGGCATCGTCTCGCTGGTGCACGGCGTGCGCGACATGGACGCCATCCGCCAGCTGAAAGCGATTCACAACGACTCCATGGCCTCTGAACAGGTCGATAACGTCCGCCGTATGCTGCTGGCGATGGTCGAAGATTTCCGCTGCGTGGTGCTGAAGCTGGCCGAACGCATCATGAACCTGCGCGAAATGAAAGATGCGCCGGAAGATGAGCGGGTGCTGGCGGCCAAAGAGAGCACCAACATCTATGCTCCGCTGGCCAATCGTCTCGGCATCGGTCAGCTCAAATGGGAGCTGGAAGATTACTGCTTCCGCTACCTGCATCCCGACGAATACAAGCATATCGCCCGGTTACTGCATGAGCGGCGTATCGACCGCGAGCAGTATATCGACAACTTCGTCAGCAACCTGCGCAAAGAGATGGCCAAAGAGGGCGTGCGCGCCGAGGTCTACGGTCGTCCGAAACATATCTACAGCATCTGGCGTAAGATGCAGAAAAAGTCGCTGGCCTTTGATGAGCTGTTTGATGTGCGGGCGGTGCGCATCGTGGCCGATCGCCTGCAGGATTGCTACGGCGCGCTGGGCACGGTGCATACGCTCTATCGCCATCTGCCCAGCGAGTTTGATGACTACGTCGCCAACCCGAAACCCAACGGCTATCAGTCGATTCATACCGTGGTGTTAGGCCCGCAGGGCAAAACGGTGGAGATTCAGATCCGTACCCGCCAGATGCATGAAGATGCGGAGCTGGGGGTGGCGGCGCACTGGAAATACAAAGAGGGCCCAACCTCGAGCAGCGCGCGTGGCGCTGCCGGCCACGAAGAGCGCATCGCCTGGCTGCGTAAGCTGATCAGCTGGCAGGAGGAGATGGCGGACTCGGGCGAGCTGCTTGAAGAGGTGCGCAGCCAGGTGTTTGATGACCGGGTCTACGTCTTTACCCCGAAAGGGGACGTGGTGGATCTGCCCGCCGGATCGACACCGCTCGACTTTGCCTACCATATTCACAGCGACATCGGTCACCGCTGCATCGGCGCAAAAATCGGCGGCCGCATTGTGCCGTTTACCTATCAGTTGCAGATGGGCGACCAGGTTGAGGTGATTACCCAGAAGCAGCCGAACCCGAGTCGCGACTGGCTCAACCCGAACCTGGGCTACATCACCACCAGCCGCGGACGCTCGAAGATCCACAACTGGTTCCGCAAGCAGGATCGCGACAAGAACATTGCCGCCGGACGGCAGATTCTGGATAACGAGCTGAACCAGTTCGATATCAGCCTGCGCGAGGCGGAAAAACTGCTGCTGCCGCGCTATAACGTGACCTCGCTTGAAGAGCTGCTGGCGGCGATTGGCGGCGGCGATATTCGTCTTAATCAGATGGTGAACTTCCTGCAGGCGAAGCTGAATAAGCCGAGCGCCGAAGAGGAAGATCGTGAGGCGCTGCGCCAGCTGACGCAGAAAGCCTACACTCCGCCGGCGCGCAAAGAGAGCGGGCGCGTGGTCGTGGAAGGGGTGGGCAATCTGATGCACCATATCGCCCGCTGCTGCCAGCCGATCCCGGGCGACGATATTGTCGGTTTCATCACCCAGGGACGCGGCATCTCTATCCACCGCGCCGACTGCGACCAGCTGGCCGAACTGATCTCACACGCCCCGGAACGCATCGTCGATGCGGTGTGGGGCGAAAGCTACTCCAGCGGCTATTCGCTGGTGGTGCGGGTGACGGCCAACGATCGCAGCGGGCTGCTGCGCGACATCACCACCATTCTTGCCAATGAGAAAGTGAATGTGCTGGGCGTGTCCAGCCGCAGCGACACCAAAAAACAGCTCGCCACCATCGACATGGACATCGAGATCTACAACCATCAGGTACTGGGACGTGTCCTGGCGCGCCTGAACCAGGTCTCTGATATCATTGACGCCCGTCGCCTGCACTGATTGTCAGTCAGGCCCTGCGGCAACCGGCAGCGTGCGGTTGCGCGGGCGCAATCTGCACCCCGGGGCGCTGCCGGACGCGCGTTACTGCATCCGTCAGCGCCTGCCATGCGCCTCTCTGTTTCCTGTCATCTGACCATCAATCAAGGATCTACCCGAATGAACGCTATTGAGCGCCTGCTTGGCATTATGAAAACCCTGCGCGATCCCGAGCATGGCTGTCCGTGGGATCGTGAACAGACCTTTGCCACCATCGCGCCCTATACGCTGGAAGAGACCTATGAGGTGCTGGACGCCATCCAGCGCGAAGATTTCAGCGACCTGCGCGGCGAGCTGGGCGACCTGCTGTTTCAGGTGGTCTTTTATGCCCAGATGGCGAGCGAAGCGGATCGCTTCAACTTTGAGGATGTCTGCCACGCCATCAGCGACAAGCTGGAGCGCCGTCATCCGCACATCTTTGGCGAGGCCACAGCGGAAACCAGCACGGAGGTGCTGAAAAACTGGGAAGCGATTAAGAGCGCCGAACGGGCAGAGAAAGCGCAGCATTCGGCGCTGGACGATATCCCCAAAGCACTGCCTGCGCTGATGCGCGCCCATAAAATCCAGAAGCGTTGCCATAATGTCGGCTTCGACTGGACCACCCTGGGGCCGGTGGTGGCGAAAGTGCATGAAGAGATTGATGAGGTCATGCACGAGGCGCAGCAGAGCGTGGTGGACAGCGAAAAACTGGAAGAGGAGATTGGCGATCTGCTGTTTGCCACCGTCAACCTGTCGCGCCATCTGGGCAGCAAAGCAGAAACCGCACTGCAGAAGGCCAACGACAAGTTTGAGCGCCGCTTCCGCGCGGTGGAAGCGATCATTGCCGCGCAGGGACTGAGTATGCCGGGTGCGACGCTGGAACAGATGGAGGCCGCCTGGCAGCAGGTCAAAGCCGGAGAGAAGTGATGATTATTCCAGCGCTGTGCATAAAGTCGCCGTTTGCGCTTACACGATTCAGCGTGCCATCAACTTTGTGACGCACGTCAACATTTCTTTGGCGGCTATCCGCTATGTTAGCCGCAGCAATGCGTTGGAGGATGGCTGTGATTCATCAATTGTGGCTGATAGCGGTTTCCAGTATACTGTTTTCCCGTCCTGGTTATTCCACCGTCTTTAAACCTAAACTCTCAGGTTCAGCATGACAACGAATTATATTTTTGTGACCGGCGGGGTCGTTTCCTCTCTGGGTAAAGGCATTGCCGCAGCCTCCCTCGCAGCCATTCTCGAAGCCCGTGGTCTGAACGTGACCATCATGAAGCTGGACCCGTATATCAACGTGGATCCAGGCACCATGAGCCCGACGCAGCACGGCGAAGTTTTCGTCACTGACGACGGCGCCGAAACTGACCTGGATCTGGGTCACTACGAGCGCTTCATCCGCACCAAAATGACGCGTCGCAACAACTTCACCACGGGTCGTATCTACTCAGATGTCCTGCGCAAAGAGCGCCGGGGCGACTATCTGGGCGCAACCATTCAGGTTATCCCGCACATCACCAACGCCATCAAAGAGCGCATCATTGAAGGCGGCGAAGGTCATGATGTCGTGCTGGTCGAAATCGGCGGCACGGTAGGCGATATCGAATCGCTGCCGTTCCTGGAAGCGATTCGTCAGATGGCCGTCGATGTGGGCCGCGAGCACACCATGTACATGCACCTGACGCTGGTGCCTTATATGGCGGCGGCGGGTGAGGTGAAAACCAAACCGACTCAGCACTCTGTGAAAGAGCTGCTGTCGATCGGTATCCAGCCAGACGTGCTGATTTGCCGTTCTGACCGTGCCGTACCGGCTAACGAACGCGCCAAAATCGCCCTGTTCTGTAACGTCCCTGAAAAAGCGGTTATCTCGCTGAAGGACGTCGATTCCATCTACAAGATTCCTGGCATGCTGAAATCGCAGGGCCTGGATGACTATATCTGCAAGCGCTTCAACCTGAACGCACCGGAAGCCAACCTGGCCGAGTGGGAGCAGGTGATTTACGAAGAAGCCAATCCGGGTGGCGAAGTCACCATCGGTATGGTGGGCAAGTATGTTGAGCTGCCGGATGCCTACAAGTCCGTGATCGAAGCGCTGAAACATGGCGGCCTGAAAAATCGCGTGACCGTGAACATCAAACTGATCGATTCGCAGGATGTGGAATCACGCGGTGTCGAATTGCTGAAAGATCTGGATGCGATTCTGATTCCGGGTGGCTTCGGTTACCGCGGTGTGGAAGGCAAGCTGATGACCGCGCAGTATGCGCGTGAAAACAATGTGCCGTACCTGGGTATCTGCCTGGGCATGCAGGTCGCGCTGATGGAGTTTGCGCGCAATGTCGCCGGGATGCCGGGCGCCAACTCCACCGAATTTGTGCCAGACTGTAAATACCCGGTGGTGGCGTTAATCACCGAATGGCGTGACGAAGAGGGCAACGTCGAAGTCCGCAGCGAGCAGAGCGATCTGGGCGGCACCATGCGTCTGGGCAGCCAGCAGTGTCAGTTAACGCCGGGCAGCCAGGTTCGCCAGCTCTACGGCTCTGACACCATCGTTGAGCGCCATCGCCACCGCTACGAAGTCAACAATATGCTGTTAAAGCAGATTGAAGCAGCCGGTCTGCGCGTGGCGGGTCGCTCTGGTGATGATCAGCTGGTTGAGATCATCGAGATCCCGAACCACCCGTGGTTTGTGGCTTGCCAGTTCCACCCGGAGTTCACCTCGACACCACGCGACGGCCATCCGTTGTTTGCCGGCTTTGTGAAAGCCGCGCATGAGCATCAGAAGCGTTTAGCGAAGTAAATTTCACAAACAGCGCGCGAACTTTTCGCGCGTTGTTTGTCTTAGGATTGACTAACTTGTACTGAGGAAAATCGTAATGTCCAAAATCGTAAAAGTCATCGGTCGCGAAATTATCGACTCACGTGGTAACCCGACTGTTGAAGCTGAAGTGCATCTGGAAGGCGGTTTCGTAGGCCTGGCCGCTGCGCCATCAGGTGCCTCTACCGGTTCACGCGAAGCGCTGGAACTGCGTGACGGTGACAAATCACGTTTCCTGGGCAAAGGCGTAACCAAAGCCGTTGCTGCAGTAAACGGTCCGATTGCTGAAGCGGTAAAAGGCAAAGACGCGAAAGATCAGGCGAACATCGACAAGATCATGATCGACCTGGACGGTACTGAGAACAAATCTAACTTCGGTGCAAACGCCATTCTGGCTGTTTCCCTGGCAGCGGCAAAAGCGGCGGCGGCGTCTAAAGGTCAGCCACTGTATGAGCACATCGCTGAACTGAACGGCACCCCAGGCAAATACTCTATGCCTCTGCCAATGATGAACATCATCAACGGTGGCGAACATGCCGACAACAACGTCGACATCCAGGAGTTCATGATTCAGCCGGTTGGCGCAGCTAACGTGAAAGAAGCCATCCGTATGGGTTCTGAAGTGTTCCACAACCTGGCAAAAGTGCTGAAAAGCAAAGGCATGAGCACCGCTGTCGGTGACGAAGGCGGCTACGCACCAAACCTGGGTTCCAACGCTGAAGCACTGGCTGTTATCGCAGAAGCGGTAAAAGCAGCAGGCTACGAGCTGGGCAAAGACATCACACTGGCGATGGACTGTGCGGCATCTGAGTTCTACAAAGATGGCAAATATGTTCTGGCCGGTGAAGGCGGTAAAGCGTTCACCTCTGAAGAGTTCACCCACTTCCTGGAAGATCTGACTAAACAGTATCCGATCGTCTCTATCGAAGATGGCCTGGACGAATCTGACTGGAACGGCTTCGCTTACCAGACCAAAGTTCTGGGCGACAAAATCCAGCTGGTGGGTGATGACCTGTTCGTAACCAACACCAAAATCCTGAAAGAAGGTATCGAAAAAGGTATCGCTAACTCCATCCTGATCAAATTCAACCAGATCGGTTCTCTGACCGAAACTCTGGCTGCGATCAAAATGGCGAAAGACGCGGGCTACACTGCGGTGATCTCTCACCGTTCAGGTGAAACCGAAGATGCGACCATCGCTGACCTGGCGGTTGGTACTGCAGCAGGCCAGATCAAAACCGGTTCAATGAGCCGCTCTGACCGTGTTGCTAAGTACAACCAGCTGATCCGTATCGAAGAAGCGCTGGGTTCTAAAGCGCCATTCAACGGTCTGAAAGAAGTTAAAGGTCAGTAATGACCCGGTGCTGATGCCACGTTGCGTGGCATCGCATAAACAGAAAGCCCCGCCCTGTGCGGGGCTTTTTGTTTATGCAGTGTACAGTCACGGATGGCAGGGCCCGATCAAGCGGCAATCCTGCCGGCCCGTGCACTTCCCTGCGCGCGGAGAAAAGGCACAACGCGTGGTTGAGCTGCGCGACAAATCTGCCATAATCAGCGCCCCGATTTATCCAGGCGAGTAAAAAATGTTCTACCCGATTAACGAAATGTTCCAGACACTGCAGGGCGAAGGTTACTACACCGGCGTGCCTGCTCTCTTTATCCGCCTGCAGGGATGCCCGGTGGGCTGTAGCTGGTGCGATACCAAACATACCTGGGACAAACGGGCAGATCGGGAAACCTCGCTGGGCGACATTTTGATTAAAACGGTGGAGAGTGATGCCTGGGGCGATGCCGACGCGGCGACCCTGCTTCGCGCCATCGAACAGCAGGGCTGGACGGCGCGGCACGTGGTGATTACCGGCGGTGAACCGGCGATATACGATCTGCGTCCGTTAACCGCTGCGCTGGAGCAGCAGGGTTTTCAGTGCCAGATTGAGACCAGTGGCACTCACGAAATCCACTGCTCTGAACAGACCTGGGTGACGGTGTCGCCGAAGGTGAACATGCGCGGCGGCTACGACGTGCTGCCGCAGGCCCTGAGCCGGGCTGATGAAATCAAACATCCGGTGGCGCGCCAGCGTGATGTCGAGGCACTGGATGAACTACTGGCGGGCATTGAGGACAGCAAACCGCGCATCATCGCGCTTCAGCCCATCAGCCGCAAAGAGGAGGCGACCCGCCTCTGCATTGAGACCTGCATCGCCCGCAACTGGCGTCTGTCGATGCAGACCCACAAATATCTCAATATCGCCTGATTTTCATCGCGGCGGTTTCTGCGCGCGGAGGGGGGCGTGCAGAGCAGGGGATAGCAGAGGCGAAAAAGGGGAGCCGCGTCGGATCGAAGGATTCGATCCGACAGGGTCAGCCGCGGTAAACGCAGCCCGCAGTACAGGTTTCTTTGATCATGACCGCGCTTAACAGCGGCAGTTGCGGCTTCATCTGATCCCAGATCCATTTCGCCAGCACTTCGCTGGTGGGATTTTCCAGGCCGGGAATATCGTTCAGGTAGTAGTGGTCCAGCCGATCGTAGACCGGCTTAAACGCCGCTTTCAGTTCAGCAAAATCCATAACCCAGCCGGTATGCGCATCCACTTCGCCGGTAATCTCCAGACGAACCAGGAACGAATGACCGTGCAGACGGCCACATTTGTGTCCGGCCGGCACATTCGGAAGATGGTGCGCGGCCTCGAACTGGAATTCTTTAAACAGGGTGGTAGACATAGTGGTTCTCAGACATTAAAAAACCGCTGGATTCTACCTGATTACCGCTTTTTTCGCACCCGCTGCGCACGAAGCGTTCTTTTTCTTCACCCCTCTTCCTCTGATGTCCAGCTAATTAACTGATATAGCGCCGCTTTGCTTACCACTTTTGCTGATTAATCCTACCTGAAAAACCATTTAGTCATTTTGGTTATTTGATATGTCGAAGGCGTATTTAATCGTTAATATACAGCCCGGTAACCTACGCACTCTTCCGCCATTTTACGGTCCGGACTTCTGATACTGGAATTTTTAACGCGATGACGACTCAGGCACCTGGTTCAATGCTTCCGCTCTCTCCGGAACAACTCGCCCGCTTACAGGCGGCGACGACAGATTATTCCCCGACTCAACTGGCGTGGCTGTCAGGCTATTTCTGGGGCAGGGTAGAACAGGCACCGGGTAGCGCCGTCGCCAGCAGCACACCGCCTGCGGCGGCCGCTGAAGCACCGGTTATCACACTGCTTTCCGCCTCACAGACCGGCAATGCCCGTCGTCTGGCCGAGCAGCTGCGTGATGACCTGCTGGCCGCGAAGCTGAATGTCAACCTGGTGAACGCCGGTGATTACAAGTTCAAACAGATTGGCCAGGAAAAGATGCTGGTCGTCGTTACCTCGACCCAGGGCGAGGGCGAACCGCCTGAAGAGGCGGTGGCGCTGCATAAGTTCCTGATGTCGAAAAAGGCACCGAAAATGGAGGGGGCCGCCTTTGCCGTGTTTGGCCTGGGCGACACCTCCTATGAATTCTTCAGTCAGGCGGGCAAAGATTTTGACAGCCGTCTGGCCGAGCTGGGCGGCGAGCGCCTGCTTGATCGCGTGGATGCGGATGTCGAGTATGCGGAGCAGGCCACGGCCTGGCGCAGTGCGCTGACAGCGATCCTCAAAGCGCGGGTGCCGACCGAATCGCCGGCGCAGGCGGCCGCGACAGTGGCAGGCAGCGTCAACGAAGTGACCACCAGCCCCTACAGCAAAGAGGCGCCGCTCAGCGCCAGCCTGGCGGTGAATCAGAAAATCACCGGACGCGATTCCGACAAAGATGTGCGCCATATCGAAATCGATCTGGGCGACTCCGGTCTGCGCTACCAGCCCGGCGATGCGCTGGGCGTCTGGTATGAAAACGACGCGGCGCTGGTCAGCGAACTGCTGGAGCTGGTCTGGCTGAAAGGCGATGAACCGGTTGAGGTTCAGGGCAGCACGCTGCCGCTGGCCGAGGCGCTGCAGAAGCATTTCGAACTGACGGTGAACACGGCGCAGATTGTTGCGCAGTACGCTCAGCTGTCGCGTAACGCCGAACTGCTGGCTCTGGTGGATGATAAAGCCAGACTGCAGCACTATGCGCAGCAGTACCCCATCGTCGACATGGTGCGCCTGGCTCCGTCTGAGCTCAGCGCAGAACAGCTGACCGGCCTGCTGCGTCCGCTGACGCCGCGACTCTACTCTATCGCCTCCTCTCAGGCAGAGACCGATACCGAAGTGCATATCACCGTGGGTGCCGTTCGCTTTGATATTGAAGGTCGCCAGCGTGGCGGCGGTGCATCCACCTGGCTGGCCGATCGGATCGAAGAAGAGGGCGAGGTCCGGGTGTTCATCGAACATAACGACAACTTCCGCCTGCCGGCCGATCCGGATGCTCCGGTCATCATGATCGGGCCGGGCACCGGCATCGCTCCCTTCCGCGCCTTTATGCAGCAGCGCGATAACGACGGTGCGGGCGGCAAAAACTGGCTATTCTTTGGCAATCCCCACTTCACCGAGGATTTCCTCTATCAGGTCGAGTGGCAGAAATATGTGAAGGATGGTCTGCTGACCCATATCGACCTCGCCTGGTCACGCGATCAGGCTGAAAAGATTTACGTTCAGGATAAGATCCGCGCGAAAGGTGCTGAAGTGTGGCGCTGGATTCAGGAGGGCGCGCATCTTTATGTCTGTGGCGACGCCAATCGCATGGCAAAAGACGTCGAGCAGGCATTGCTGGATGTGGTGGTCGAACACGGCGGAATGGATCGTGAAACGGCCGACGAATTTTTAAGTGAGCTGCGCATTGAGCGCCGTTATCAGCGAGACGTTTACTAATGAGCGATAAACACCCTGGACCGCTGGTTGTAGAAGGCAAATTAACCGACGCCGAGCGTCTGAAGAAGCAGAGCAACTATCTGCGCGGCACTATTAAAGAAGATCTGGAAGAGGGGCTGACCGGTGGATTTACCGGCGATAACTTCCTGCTGATCCGTTTCCACGGCATGTACCAGCAGGACGATCGCGACATCCGCGCCGAGCGTGCTGAGCAGAAGCTGGAGCCGCGCCACGCCATGATGCTGCGCTGCCGTCTGCCGGGCGGGATCATTACGCCGACCCAGTGGCTGGCTATCGACAGATTTGCCACCGACAAAACCCTTTATGGCAGCATCCGTCTGACTAACCGTCAGACCTTCCAGTTTCACGGCATTCTGAAAAAGAACGTGAAGCCGACGCATCAGATGCTGCACGAAGTGGGGCTGGACGCGCTGGCGACCGCCAACGACGTCAACCGTAACGTGCTCTGCACCTCGAACCCGGTTGAGTCGGAACTGCATCAGGAAGCGTATGAGTGGGCGAAGAAGCTCTCTGAGCATCTGCTGCCGCGCACCCGTGCCTATGCCGAGATCTGGTGGGATAAGGAAAAGATCGCGACCACCGATGAAGAGCCGATCCTCGGTGAAACCTATCTGCCGCGTAAGTTCAAAACGACGGTGGTGATCCCGCCGCACAACGACGTGGATCTGCACGCCAACGATCTGAACTTCGTGGCGATCGCTGAAAATGGCAAGCTGGTGGGCTTTAACCTGCTGGTGGGCGGTGGCCTGTCGATCGAGCACGGCAACAAAGCGACCTACGCACGCACCGCCAGCGAGTTTGGCTACTTCCCGGTGGATAAGATCCTCGACGTGGCTGAAGCGGTCGTCACCACCCAGCGCGACTGGGGTAACCGTACCGACCGTAAAAACGCCAAAACCAAGTACACCCTGGAGCGCGTGGGCGTCGAGACCTTTAAGGCGGAAGTGGAAAAACGTGCCGGCGTGACCTTTGAGCCGATCCGCCCGTATGAATTCACCACCCGTGGCGATCGCATTGGCTGGATTAAAGGCATCGACAATAAATGGCACCTGACGCTGTTTATCGAGAATGGTCGCCTGCTCGACTATCCAGGCCGTCCGCTGAAGAGCGGCATTGCCGAAATTGCGAAAGTCCATCAGGGCGATTTCCGCCTGACCGCCAACCAGAACCTGATTGTGGCGGGCGTGCCGGAGAGCGAGAAAGCGAAGATTGAAGCGATTGCCCGTGAACATGGTCTGATGGATCACGTCACGCCGCAGCGCGAAAACTCGATGGCCTGCGTGGCCTTCCCGACCTGTCCGCTGGCGATGGCGGAAGCAGAACGCTTCCTGCCTGCCTTCGTGACCAAAGTCGAGGGCATCATGCATGCGCACGGCGTCGGTGATGAGCACATAGTGTTACGCGTTACCGGTTGTCCGAACGGTTGTGGTCGTGCCATGCTGGCAGAGCTGGGTCTGGTGGGTAAAGCGCCAGGCCGCTATAACCTGCATCTGGGCGGAAACCGCACCGGAACGCGTATTCCCCGCATGTACCGTGAGAACATTAACGAAAGCGAAATTCTCGCCACCATTGATGAGCTGGTGGGACGCTGGGCCACCGAGCGCCAGGCCGCAGAAGGCTTTGGTGACTTCACCATCCGCGCGGGCATTGTCGCGCCGGTGCTGGACCCGGCACGCGACTTTTGGGAGGAGGCAAAATGAGTCATCCTGACCTCGCAACACTGAATGAGATGTCCAAAGTCCAGCGTGCAATGGCGCTGGCGGCGACCAATGCGCAGCTGGAGAAGGCGTCAGCAGAAGAGCGGGTCAGCTGGGCGCTGGAGCATCTGCCGGGCGCCTATGTGCTCTCCTCCAGCTTCGGTATTCAGGCCGCGGTGTCGCTGCACCTGGTGACGCGTCAGCAGCCCGATATTCCGGTGATCCTGACCGACACCGGCTATCTCTTCCCGGAGACTTACCGTTTTATTGATGAGCTGGCTGACCAGCTCAATCTCAACCTCAAAGTGTTCCGCGCCGAAACCTCCCCGGCCTGGCAGGAAGCGCGCTACGGCAAACTGTGGGAGCAGGGCGTCGAGGGGATTGAGAAGTACAACGAGATCAACAAAGTCGAACCGATGAACCGCGCGCTGGAAACCCTGGGCGCGCAGACCTGGTTTGCCGGTTTGCGCCGCGATCAGTCGGGCAGCCGGGCGAATCTGCCGGTGCTGGGCGTGCAGCGCGGCGTCTTTAAGGTGCTGCCGATTATCGACTGGGATAACCGGAAGATTCATCAGTATCTGGAACAGCACAAGCTGAAATACCATCCGCTGTGGGATGAGGGCTATCTCTCGGTGGGCGATACCCACACCACCCGCAAGTGGGAACCGGGTATGGCAGAAGAAGAGACCCGCTTCTTCGGTCTCAAGCGTGAGTGCGGCCTGCACGAAGGCTGAATCCTGCGCCTCTTTTCTCCCCCCTGGCTGGGGGGAGAGAAGGGCGTCACTGCCCGAACTCAGACGCCGGTTAAGCCACTGAAGGCTTCCGCTGCCCGCGTGACATTCACCTTTGTCACCTCATACTGCGCCACGGCGACAAAAGGATCTTCCGCTAAGATCGCCTCCAGCCGTTCACACTCAATATCCCTCACCAGCAGCATCCCGCCGGTGCGCGGATCTTTCCGTCCCGCCGCAATAAAAATGTCCGCGTCAAAATAGCGATTGAGCCAGTCGATATGGCCAGCCAGCAGGGTTTCAACTTCCTCTACCGGCCGAATGTAATTCAGAAAGACGACGTACATGTTAGATCCTCACACGTTGGGATTGGTCAGTTCTCTGAGCAGCGGCAGCAGCACGCTGACACTGTCATGGGTTCGTCGGGCTATCTGACCCGGCAGCCAGCGGTCAAGGTAGTTCAGATTATCCAGGTCAGTCTGATGGCGGGTGACACCATCGGGAAAGTGGCGGCTGCGGTGACGCTGCAGCGCGCCATCTTTATTTCCCAGCGTCCAGTTACTGGCGGTCACATCCAGCAGCGGAAAACCCGCCCTGTCAAAGGCATTCAGCCCGCTGACATCTTTGCGGGTCAGCTGATGACTGGCGGCGGGAATGCCGAGCTGGCGGGCCAGCAGCAGCGCCCGATCGCTGGTCTGCTTGCGTACCGCCCGGGGCGTATTCATGCCGCTGTTAAAATAGAGATGATCGCCGGTGATCAGGCTGTTGAGGTCGATGACCAGCAAGGTGTTCTTCTTCTCACGCGCGCTCATCCGCTCCACGTAGTCATCCATGCCGTGCAGATCGGCTTCTCCGGCGCTCAATGCCACAAAGCGGACGCCATAGTGCAGCGGTTTCTGACTCAGCTGCTGCGCCAGCTCCAGCATCACGCCCAGCCCTGAGGCGTTATCATCCACCCCCTGCAGACGCAGGCCGCCCAGATTGCGGTGAACCTGAGCGCTGTTCAGCGGCGTCCAGGTATCCAGATGGGCCACGATCAGGATCTCCTGCGGCACGCTGCCGGCGCGTGCGGCAATGACCGAGGTGGCGGTCAGCTTGTGCCAGCGCCGCGAGCCATCCTCTTCCTGCCAGTTGTAACCGGTGTTGAACTGGCGGGTATTGGTCTGATAACCCAGCGCGGTAAATTGCTGCTGCAGATAGTCAGCCGCCATCAGCTCGGCCGGGCTGCCGCTCATCCGGCCCGGGAAAAAGGTGGCGATGTGCCGGACCTGCTGCTCGGCAAACTGGCCGGGCGGCGTGGCCAGTGCCAGCGGGGAGAGGAGTGCGCCAGACAAAAGAGTGGCAACCCTCAGACGGAGGGAACAAAACATAGTGCATCCTTTTTTTTATTTGTCCGGAGCGGGCCTGTACAGGGGCCAGGGCCGCTCATGCCGGGCGTATTATACGCTTTTTGTTCCGCAATCCTGTTAGTGGAATCGGGCGCTGTCGCCTCCGGCACAGAGAGGCAGGCCTTTGCGCTGGCACTTATCTGCTTTTGCAGCGCAGCAGGTGCGGAGGAATCTGTGAGCCTGTTCACGAAAAAGCCATTACATTTCATCTGTTAAGATCAAATTGTTCTGTGCTTTGCGCCACCGTTATTCCATTCGGTAACTACTCATTCCAATTCGTAATTTCATCTGGATAAACTCAGCGACGTATAGTCCCGTTAATACAAAGTTAAAACATCAGGGTTAACGTGGACTATTTGCCTCTTTTTGCCGATCTCTCTGGCCGCCCGGTTCTGGTTGTCGGCGGTGGAGATATTGCGGCGCGAAAAATTGAACTGCTGCGTCGCGCGCGCGCGCGTGTTCAGATCGCCTCTCGTGAACTCTGCCCGGAACTGCAGGAACTGCTGGATAAGCAGGAGCTGGAGTGGGTGGCGACCGAATTTGATCCGTCCCAGCTGGATGGCGTTTTCCTGGTGATTGCTGCCACCGACGATAACCATCTCAACACCCAGGTTTTTGAAGCCGCTAACGCGCGGCATAAGCTGGTTAACGTGGTCGACGACCAGCCCAAATGCACCTTTATCTTCCCGTCGATTGTCGATCGCTCACCGCTGGTAGTAGCGATCTCCTCCAGCGGCACCGCGCCGGTACTGGCGCGCATGCTGCGCGAAAAAATCGAAACGCTGCTGCCCGCCAGTCTGGGTCAGATGGCGGAGGTAGCCGGACTCTGGCGCGATAAGGTCAAACAGCGCTTCAGCCGGATGTCCGATCGTCGGCGTTTCTGGGAGCGGGCCTTCGACGGTCTGTTCGCCAGTCAGATGTCCGCCGGTAACGTCGAAGAGGCGAAGCGCACGCTGGATCGTGAACTGCTGGAAGAGCCAACCCGTCAGGGCGAGATCTTTCTGGTCGGTGCCGGGCCGGGCGACAGCGGCCTCCTGACGCTGCGTGGCCTGCAGGTAATGCAGTTAGCCGATGTGGTGCTCTATGACCATCTGGTCAGCGAAGAGGTGCTGGACCTGGTGCGTCGTGACGCCGACCGCATCTGCGTCGGTAAACGCGCCAGCGCGCATACGTTGCCGCAGGAAGAGATTAATCAGTTGCTGGTTTCACTGGCGCTGAAAGGTAAGCGCGTTGTCCGCCTCAAGGGCGGCGATCCCTTTATCTTTGGCCGCGGCGGCGAAGAGCTGCAGGCGGCACATCAGGCGGGCGTGCCGTTCCAGGTGGTGCCGGGCGTCACCGCGGCTGCCGGTGCGACGGCCTATGCCGGGATTCCGCTGACCCACCGCGACTATGCCCAGAGCGTGATGTTTATTACCGGTCACTGCCGTCCCGATGGCGATGATATTGACTGGCCATCGCTGGCGCGTGCGCGTCAGACGCTGGCGATCTACATGGGCACGGTTAAAGCGGCTGCTATCAGCGCGGCGCTGATTCAGCATGGTCGTGCACCATCAACGCCGGTGGCGGTGATCAGTCGCGGCACCCGTCAGGATCAGCAGGTGCTGACCGGCACCTTAGAACACCTTGAGGCGCTGGCCGCCTCGGCACCTACTCCGGCGCTGCTGGTGATCGGAGAGGTGGTTAATCTGCACGGGCAACTCGCCTGGTTTAAACATTCAGCACAGCAGGGGGCTCGCGAGTCCGCCGTTGTCAATCTGGCTTGAGGGAAAATCATGGACCAAAAACGACTCACTCATCTGCGTCAGCTGGAGGCGGAGAGCATCCATATCATTCGCGAAGTGGCTGCAGAGTTCAGCAACCCGGTGATGATGTACTCCATCGGCAAAGACTCTTCGGTCATGCTGCACCTGGCACGCAAAGCGTTCTATCCGGGCACGCTGCCGTTTCCGTTGCTGCATGTGGACACCGGCTGGAAATTCCGCGAGATGTATGAATTCCGTGACCGCACCGTGAAAGCGATGGGTGCCGAGCTGATCGTTCACCGCAACCCGGAAGGGGTGGCGATGGGCATTAACCCGTTTGTCCACGGCAGCGCCAAACACACCGATATCATGAAAACGGAAGGGCTGAAGCAGGCGCTGGACAAATATGGTTTTGACGCGGCCTTCGGCGGCGCACGTCGCGATGAAGAGAAGTCGCGCGCCAAAGAGCGTATCTACTCGTTCCGTGACCGCTTCCATCGCTGGGACCCGAAAAACCAGCGCCCTGAGCTGTGGCACAACTACAACGGTCAGATCAACAAGGGCGAAAGCATCCGCGTTTTCCCGCTGTCGAACTGGACCGAACTGGATATCTGGCAGTACATCTTCCTGGAAAACATCGAGATCGTGCCGCTCTATCTCGCCGCGCCGCGTCCGGTGCTGGAGCGTGACGGCATGCTGATGATGATTGATGACGATCGTATCAATCTGCAGCCGGGTGAAGAGATCACCCAACGGATGGTTCGTTTCCGTACACTCGGCTGCTGGCCGCTGACCGGCGCAGTGGAATCCGAAGCGCAGACGCTGCCGGAGATCATCGAAGAGATGCTGGTGTCCACCACCAGTGAGCGTCAGGGCCGCATGATCGACCGCGACCAGTCCGGTTCGATGGAACTGAAAAAACGCCAGGGTTATTTCTAAGGAGACGCCAGATGAATACCGTAATTGCACAACAGATTGCCGACCAGGGCGGCGTTGAAGCCTGGCTGACCGCTCAGCAACACAAGAGCCTGCTGCGTTTTCTGACCTGCGGCAGCGTGGACGATGGAAAAAGTACCCTGATTGGGCGTCTGCTGCACGACACCCGTCAGATCTATGAAGACCAGCTCTCTTCACTGCACAACGACAGCAAACGTCACGGCACCCAGGGCGAGAAGCTCGATCTGGCGCTGCTGGTTGACGGTCTGCAGGCGGAGCGTGAGCAGGGCATTACCATCGACGTGGCCTACCGCTACTTCTCGACCGAAAAGCGTAAATTCATTATTGCCGACACGCCGGGCCATGAGCAGTACACCCGCAACATGGCGACCGGGGCCTCCACCTGCGACCTGGCGATCCTGCTGATCGACGCGCGTAAAGGCGTGCTGGATCAGACCCGTCGTCACAGCTTTATCTCGACGCTGCTGGGCATTAAAAACCTGGTGGTGGCGATCAACAAGATGGATCTGGTGGACTACAGTCAGGAGCGCTTCGAGGCGATCAAACAGGATTATCTCGATTTCGCCGCCCAGCTGCCGGACGATCTCGACATCCGCTTTGTGCCGATGTCGGCGCTGGAAGGGGACAACGTTGCGACGGCCAGCCAGACCATGCCGTGGTACACCGGCCCGACGCTGCTGGACGTGCTGGAGACCGTGGAGCTGAAGCGCGTTGTCGACCATCAGCCGATGCGCTTCCCGGTGCAGTATGTGAACCGTCCTAACCTCGATTTCCGTGGCTATGCCGGTACCCTGGCGTCAGGCAGCGTGCAGGTGGGTCAGCGCGTTAAAGTGCTGCCGTCTGGCGTGGAGTCAACGATTGCCCGCATTGTGACCTTTGATGGCGATCTGCAGGACGCGGGAGCAGGGGAGGCGATTACCCTGGTGCTGCAGGATGAGATTGATATCAGCCGTGGCGATCTGCTGGTGGACGCCAGTGAAACGCTGACGGCAGTGCAGTCGGCCAGCGTTGACGTGGTGTGGATGGCGGAGCAGCCGCTGCAGGCGGGTCAGAGCTACGATCTGAAAATCGCCGGTAAGAAAACCCGTGGCCGGGTCGAAAAGGTGCTGCACCAGGTCGACATCAACTCGCTGGCGACCCATCAGGTCGAGGCGCTGCCGCTGAACGGAATCGGTCGCATTGAGATCGTCTTCAATGAACCGATGGTGCTCGACAGCTATCAGCAGAACCCGGTGACCGGCGGCATGATCTTTATCGATCGCCTGAGCAACGTCACGGTCGGGGCGGGCATGATCCATCAGCCCAACCAGGATGTGCCGGTCAATACAGGTGAGTTCAGCGCCTTTGAGCTGGAACTGAATGCGCTGGTGCGCCGTCACTTCCCGCACTGGAACGCGCGCGATCTGCTGGGCGGTCAATAATGGCGCAGCACGACGACAACGTGGTGTGGCATGACCATCCGGTCACCCGCGCGGCACGCGAACAGCAGCACGGCCATCAGGGCGTGGTGCTGTGGTTCACCGGGCTGTCAGGCTCGGGGAAATCCACGGTCGCCGGTGCGCTGGAGCAGGCGCTGCACCGCATCGGTGTCAGCACCTATCTGCTGGATGGGGATAATGTGCGTCACGGCCTGTGCCGTGACCTCGGTTTCAGCGATGACGACCGTAAAGAGAATATCCGTCGTGTCGGCGAAGTGGCGAAACTGATGGTGGATGCCGGATTAGTGGTGCTCACCGCCTTTATTTCACCGCATCGCGCCGAGCGGCAGATGGTGCGCGATCTGCTGGAACCGGGACAGTTTATCGAGGTGTTTGTCGATACGCCGTTAGCGGTGTGCGAGGCGCGCGATCCTAAAGGGTTATACCGCAAAGCCCGGGCCGGAGAACTGCGAAACTTCACCGGCATCGACAGCGTTTACGAAGCCCCGGAGAGCCCGGAAATTCAGCTGGATGGCGAACAATTGGTTACAAAACTGGCCGCCCAATTGTTAGACCTGCTGCGTGACCGCGATATCATCAGATCCTGAAGAGACAGCGGCAAATCGTCTCTGATTTGCCGCCCTCGCACCAACAGGATGCCTATGCAGAACATAACCCCACTGCTCGCTCGTAAAGATGACACTGCCCCGGATGAGCCGCGCTCATTGCTGCCGGGCTGCGTGATCGGCTTTCTCGCTTACTGGTGTGCGCTGGCGATCCCGTTCCTGCTGTTCGGCTCTAACACGCTGTTTTTCTTTCTTTATACCTGGCCATTCTTTCTGGCGCTGCTGCCGGTTGCGGTGGTCGCCGGTATTGCCCTGAATACCCTGCTCAGCGGACAGTGGCTCTGGACCGCACTCGCCACCGTGATTCTGGTGGTCTCCCTCTTCTGGTTAATGTTCTCTTTTCTCTCCGGCTGGTAAGCGCTGATGCCCCTGCGCTGATGTGCAAACGCATCGGCCGGTTACAAATCTTTTCCCCCCGGAATCGCTGCTGATTCATATTTTGCGCAGACGCGCGGCAAAGCGCGCCATTTTCTCCGCTGGTGTGGAGTCCTGTGCAAAGTTATGGGATGATTGGGCCGTTTTTAGGGGGCGGGATGGGAAAACTGACGTTACTGTTACTGGTGCTGCTCGGCTGGCTGCAATATTCATTGTGGCTGGGGAAAAATGGCATCCACGACTATACGCGCGTCAATGATGATGTCGCGGTGCAACAGGCTAACAATGCCAAACTGAAATCGCGCAACGATCAGCTGTTTGCCGAAATTGATGACCTCAATGGCGGCTCGGAAGCGATCGAGGAGCGTGCACGCAATGAGCTGGGCATGATTAAGCCCGGTGAGACCTTCTATCGTCTGGTGCCTGACCAGAACAAACGCAACGCGCAACAATCAGCGCAAAACCAACAACGATAAAACATGAATACTCTGGCCTCCCTTGCGGATGTGATTGCCGTAGTGCCCGCGGCCGGGATCGGCAGCCGCATGCAGGCAACCTGTCCTAAGCAGTATCTGACGATTGGTCAGCACACCCTTCTGGAACACAGCATTGCACGTCTGTTTTCCCATCCTGCCATTAAACAGGTTATTGTCGCCCTCAGTCCCGACGATCAGCACTTCGCCTCACTGCCGCTGGCGCGCGATCCGCGCGTGCTCAGGGTTACCGGCGGAGAGACCCGCGCCGAATCGGTGCTGGCTGGCCTGCAGGCCGCGCAGGGTGCCGCGTGGGTTCTGGTTCACGATGCTGCCCGTCCCTGTCTGCATCCCGACGACCTGCAGCAGCTGCTTAACGTGCGCGAACAGAGCCACGTCGGCGGGATTCTGGCCGCACCAGTGCGCGACACCATGAAACGTGGCGAGCCGGGCAAAGCCGCGGTGGCCCACACGGTAGAGCGTGACGATCTCTGGCACGCCTTAACCCCCCAGTTTTTCCCGCATGCGCTGCTGACAGCCTGCCTGACGCGGGCACTGACCGAGGGCGCAACCATTACGGATGAGGCCTCGGCGCTGGAGTATTGCGGCTACCATCCGCTGCTGGTCAGCGGACGCAGTGATAACATCAAAGTCACCCGGCCAGAAGATCTGGCGCTGGCGGCTTTTTATCTGAGTCAGATTCAATTAAAGGAGAGCGCATGATGCGTATCGGTCACGGTTTTGACGTTCACGCCTTTGGCGGAGAGGGTCCGTTAGTGATTGGCGGTGTGCGGATCCCGTTTGAGCAGGGGTTTATCGCCCATTCCGATGGTGATGTGGCGCTGCATGCGCTGACCGACGCGCTGCTGGGCGCGGTCGCCATGGGCGATATTGGCAAGCTGTTTCCGGATACCGATCCCGCGTTTAAAGGCGCGGACAGCCGCGGCCTGCTGCGCGAGGCCTGGCGTCGTATCGAAGCCAAAGGCTATCGCATCGGTAACGTGGATGTCACCCTGATAGCCCAGGCGCCGAAAATGCTTCCGCATGTGCCGCAGATGCGCATCAACATCGCGGAAGATCTGGGATGTCACATGGATGCGGTCAATGTCAAAGCCACCACGACCGAAAAGCTGGGCTTTACCGGGCGCGGTGAAGGGATCGCCTGCGAAGCGGTGGCCCTGCTGCTGAAAGCCGACACTCAATGACGCTTCACTATCTGCACGGCACGCCCGCTGCCACCGGCGTCATCAAAGCCAGCCCGGAAGATTTTGTGGTGGTTGAAGATCTCGGTTATGGCCCGGATGGGGAAGGTGAGCATCTGCTGGTGCGCATCCGTAAAGTGGGCGCGAATACCCGCTTCGTGGCGGAGGCGCTGGCGAAATATCTCGGGGTGCATCAGCGTGACATGAGCTATGCCGGGATGAAGGATCGCCATGCCGTGACGGAGCAGACGCTCTGTTTCCGTCTGCCGGGGAATGCGATGCCCGATCTGCGCGGTTTTGCGCTGGAGGGGGTTGAGATCCTGCAGGCGGTACGCCACAAGCGCAAGCTGCGCATCGGCGCGCTGGCCGGAAATGCGTTCCGGCTGGTCATCCGCCAGCTCAGCGACCGTGAGGCAGTTGAGACGCGCCTGACGCAGATTCGTGACGCGGGTGTGCCGAACTATTTCGGTGAGCAGCGTTTCGGGCGCGGCGGCAATAACCTGGTGATCGCAGAGAAGTGGGCGCGCAACGAGATTACCCTGCGCGATCGCAACAAGCGCAGCCTGATGCTCTCTGCCGCGCGCAGTGCGCTGTTTAATCAGGTGACCAGTGCGCGTCTGGCACAGCAGGGCGGCCTGAGTCAGGTCCTTAACGGCGATGCCCTGCAGCTGACCGGGCGAGGCAGCTGGTTTGTTGTGCAGCCGGATGAGCTGGAAGCGTGCCAGCGCCGGGTTGAACAGCATGAACTGCGCATCACCGCGCCGCTGCCGGGGCGGGGCGAGCCGGGTCCGCAGGCGGATGCGCTGGCTTTTGAAGAGCAGGTGCTGGCTGGCGAAACCCTGCTGACTGGCCTGATTGAGCGCGAGCGGGTGGATGCCGCACGCCGTGCCATGCTGGTCGTGCCGCGCGATCTGCGCTGGAGCTGGTGGGATGAGGTGACGCTGGAGCTGACGTTCTGGCTGCCCGCAGGCAGCTTCGCCACCAGCGTCGTCAGAGAACTGCTGGTTCAGACCGACGCGTCCGATCAGATTGATGAGTAATCTTCGCCGCAACCTGACCCGCTGTGTGGGGAATGTTGCGGCAACCCCCCTCTGCTGTGTGATTTACGCCTACCACTTCCTTGCGTGCCTCGCTAGAATGCAAAAATCGCCGCCCATTCATCACCTGTTGCCATGCCGTTCAGACAGGTTCAGTCGCGGCGACCAGTCGAATAAAAAAAGGTCAGAACGAAATGCGGATATTGCTCAGCAACGATGACGGCATTCATGCGCCAGGTATTCAGACTCTGGCGAAAGCCCTGCGGCAGATTGCTGACGTGCAGGTGGTTGCCCCCGATCGTAACCGAAGCGGTGCGTCAAACTCGCTCACCCTGGAAACGCCCCTGCGAACGTTCACCCATGAAAACGGCGATATCGCGGTGCAGATGGGTACCCCGACCGACTGTGTCTATCTGGGGGTGAATGCCCTGATGCAGCCGCGGCCCGATATTGTGGTGTCAGGCATCAATGCCGGTCCCAACCTGGGGGATGATGTGATTTACTCCGGTACGGTCGCGGCGGCGATGGAGGGGAGACACCTGGGCTTACCGGCGATCGCCGTTTCGCTCAATGGTCATCAGCACTACGAGACAGCCGCGGCGGTGACCTGTGCGCTTCTCCGGGCGCTGACGCATGAGCCGCTGCGCACCGGTCGCATTCTCAATATCAACGTGCCCGATCTGCCGCTCTCCGAACTCCGGGGCATTCGCGTGACGCGCTGTGGCAGCCGCCATCCGGCCGATCAGGTGATTGCGCAGCAGGACCCGCGCGGCAATACCCTCTACTGGATTGGCCCGCCGGGTGAAAAACTGGATGCCGGGCCAGATACGGACTTCGCCGCCGTGGATCAGGGTTATGTCTCTGTCACCGCGCTGCACGTCGATTTAACGGCGCACAGTGCCCAGGAGGTGCTCAGCGACTGGCTGGCGAAAGCTGAGGTGAATCTGGCATGGTGAATCGGCGTATTGAGACGTTGCTGTCACAACTGCGTCAGCAGGGCATCCATGACGAAAACCTGCTGAAAGCCATTAGCGAGGTGCCACGCGAACGCTTTATCGATGAGGCGTTCGAGCACAAGGCCTGGGACAATGTCGCCCTGCCTATCGGCTCCGGTCAGACCATCTCACAGCCTTACATGGTAGCGCGGATGACCGCGCTGCTCGGGCTGAATCCCCATTCGCGGGTGCTGGAAATCGGCACCGGTTCGGGTTATCAGACCGCCATTCTGGCCCACCTGGTTGATCACGTCTATTCCGTGGAGCGGATTAAAGGGCTGCAGTGGCAGGCCAAGCGCCGGCTGAAACAGCTCGATCTGCACAATGTCTCCACCCGCCATGGCGACGGCTGGCAGGGCTGGCCATCCCGAGGCCCGTTCGATGCGATTATCGTCACGGCGGCCCCGCCGGAAATTCCGATTGCGCTGATAGCGCAGCTGGCAGAAGGCGGCATTATGGTGCTGCCGGTGGGGGAAGATCAGCAGGTACTGAAACGGCTGCGTCGTCAGGGAAAAGAGGTGACGGAAGAGACCATCGAGCCGGTGCGTTTTGTTCCGCTGGTGCAGGGCGACCTGGCCTGACCCTCTACGTATTTCTTCACAACTGTTTCATGGCACCACGTACCTGATGTTGTTACTATCCGGTTTACCTAACGAAAACACAGCTTTTATCGCGTCACGCAGAGCATTCTGCTGGCAGATACAGTGAAACAGATAGATCAGAGTTGCCATCACGGGGGATTAATGAGCACGGGAAGCACACTTTTTCAGTTACGCCGTCTGGCGGCGCTTTCACTGGTAGGTTTCTGGCTGGCAGGCTGCAGCTCCAGCGACAACTCGCAGGCGCCCATCAGTCGCGTGGGCGACAATAGCGGCATGAACAGCAGCCCGTCTGACACAGGCATGGTTTCGGGCGGCGTACCTGCCACACCTGCCCAGGGACAAATGTTAAGCACAAATTCAGGATCTGCTCCCCGTAGCGGTGGAATGATTAGTACCAGCGATAATGTTGAGACACAGAATGGCCGGATTGTGTACAACCGCAGTTATCAGAATATTCCAAAGGGTAGTTACTCCGGTGAAACATATACCGTTAAGCGCGGTGACACATTGTTTTACATTGCCTGGATTACCGGCAACGACTTCCGCGATTTAGCCCAGCGCAACAACGTTCCGGCGCCCTATAGCCTGAATGTGGGGCAAACGCTGCAGATTGGAAATGGGTCAGGTCAGCCGATTACGGGCGGAAATCCTATTACCGTTGCTGATGCAACGCAGGGCGGTGTTCCGGCGTCGCCACAAATTAAAGCGCCTGTTGTTGCACAGCAACCTGTTATTACGTATTCTGATGATTCGGGTAATTCGGGTGGCAGCAAATTGTTGCCTTCGAAAGGAGCAAATGTTGCAACGACAACAGCTCCAGTCGTGACCGCCCCCCCAACGGTGAGCAGTACCACCAACAGTTCAACGCCGGTCGGAAGCTGGCGCTGGCCGACCGATGGGAAGATTATCGATAACTTCTCTGCCGCCGAAGGTGGCAATAAAGGGATCGATATCGCCGGAACGCGCGGACAATCTGTCGTTTCCACCGCATCAGGACGCGTGGTTTACGCAGGTAACGCACTCCGGGGGTACGGTAATTTAATCATCATTAAACACAACGATGATTACCTGAGTGCCTACGCCCACAACGATACAATGCTGGTTCGGGAACAACAGGAAGTTAAGGCGGGGCAGAAGATCGCTACCATGGGTAGCACCGGAACCAGTTCAGTCAGATTACATTTTGAAATTCGTTACAAGGGGAAATCCGTAAACCCGTTGCGTTATTTACCGCAGCGATAATCCGGCAGAACAGACCCTTTTTATGTTCTGCCCTGGAATCACGGGTAGGAGCCGCTTATGAGCCAGAATACGCTGAAAGTAAACGAGTTACATGAGAACGCGGAATTCGATGAGAACGGAGCTGAAATTTTTGACGAGAAAGCACTCGTTGAAAACGAAGCCAGTGATAGCGACGTAGCGGAAGAAGAGTTGCTATCACAGGGTGCGACGCAGCGTGTTTTAGATGCGACGCAGCTCTATCTTGGGGAGATTGGCTATTCTCCGTTGTTAACGGCAGAGGAAGAAGTTTTCTTCGCTCGCCGTGCATTGCGGGGTGATATCCCTTCCCGTCGCCGTATGATCGAAAGTAACTTACGCCTGGTGGTGAAAATCGCCCGTCGTTACAGCAATCGTGGTTTAGCTCTACTGGACCTGATTGAAGAAGGTAACCTCGGCCTGATTCGCGCCGTTGAGAAATTTGACCCGGAGCGCGGGTTCCGTTTCTCAACGTACGCCACCTGGTGGATTCGTCAGACCATTGAACGGGCGATCATGAATCAAACCCGTACTATCCGTCTGCCGATTCACATTGTTAAAGAACTGAACGTTTATCTGCGTACTGCGCGTGAACTGTCCCACAAGCTCGACCATGAGCCGAGTGCGGAAGAGATCGCGGAGCAGCTTGATAAACCGGTTGATGACGTAAGCCGTATGTTGCGTCTCAACGAACGCATTACCTCGGTTGACACGCCATTAGGCGGGGATTCTGAAAAAGCGCTGCTGGATATTCTGGCCGATGAGAAAGACAACGGCCCGGAAGACACCACGCAGGACGATGACATGAAACAAAGCATCGTCAAATGGCTGTTCGAACTGAACGCCAAGCAGCGTGAAGTGCTGGCACGTCGTTTCGGCCTGTTGGGCTATGAAGCGGCAACGCTTGAGGATGTCGGTCGTGAAATCGGCTTAACCCGTGAGCGTGTCCGTCAGATTCAGGTTGAAGGTTTGCGCCGTCTGCGCGAAATCCTGCAGGCGCAGGGCCTCAACATTGAAGCACTGTTTCGTGAATAACTGATCTGAGCATGAATGCGAAAAGCGGTGGTGAAAACCACCGCTTTTTTTATGCCTGCAGAAAAGGTCAGGCAGAAACGTAGCGGGCCGGTCCGCGCTTTTACGCGGCACGGCGAACCTTCAGACCAGCGACTTAAGGCGATAGATCCAGTCGAGCGCCTGACGCGGCGTCAGCGTATCCGGGTCCAGCGCCTCCAGGGCTTCTACCGCCGGTGAGGTCTCTTCAACCAGCAGAGGCAACTGAGAACCATCTACCGTCGATGAGGCGGAGTGACTGGAGACGGTCTCCAGCTCTTTCAGCTTGCTGCGCGCGCGTCTGATGACCTCTTTGGGCACCCCCGCCAGCGCTGCCACGGCCAGACCATAGCTCTTGCTGGCGGCCCCCTCCTGCACGCTGTGCATAAAGGCGATGGTGTCACCGTGCTCCACCGCGTCCAGGTGAACGTTGACCACGCCCTCCATTTTCTCCGGCAGGGTGGTCAGCTCGAAGTAATGGGTGGCGAACAGCGTCATCGCTTTAATGCGGTTGGCCAGGTTTTCGGCACAGGCCCAGGCCAGCGATAAGCCGTCGTAGGTGGAGGTACCGCGTCCAATCTCATCCATCAGCACCAGACTGTTTTCGGTGGCGTTGTGCAGGATGTTGGCGGTTTCGGTCATCTCCACCATAAAGGTCGAGCGTCCGGAGGCGAGATCGTCAGCGGCACCGACGCGGGTGAAAATGCGATCCAGCGGGCCAATCAGCGTCTCATCGGCGGGAACAAAACTGCCAATCCACGCCATCAGCGCAATCAGCGCCGCCTGACGCATATAGGTACTTTTACCGCCCATGTTCGGACCGGTAATGATCAGCATTCTGCGCTGAGGGGCCAGGGAGAGCGGGTTCGCAATAAACGGCTCTTTCAGCACCTGCTCGACCACCGGATGACGACCGCCGCTGATTTTGATCCCGGCTTTATCCTGCAACACCGGCCGGCAGTAGTTCAGCGTCCAGGCGCGCTCGGCCAGATTGCTCAGCACATCCAGCTCTGCCAGCGCCGCGGCACTCAGCTGCAACGCTTCAAGATGCGGCAGCAGCTGATCGAACAGCGCCTCATAGAGGCTTTTTTCCAGCGACAGCGCTTTCCCCTTCGAGGTCAGTACTTTGTCTTCGTACTCTTTCAGCTCCGGGATAATGTAGCGTTCCGCATTTTTCAGGGTCTGACGACGGACATAGTGCATCGGCACCTGATGGCTCTGCGCGCGGCTCACCTGGATGAAGTAGCCGTGTACGCCGTTAAAGCCAACCTTGAGGGTATCCAGTCCCAGCTTCTCGCGTTCGCGAATCTCCAGCCTGTCGAGATAGTCCGTTGCGCCATCGGCCAGCGCACGCCACTCATCCAGCTCGGCGTTATAACCGGGGGCAATCACGCCGCCGTCGCGGATCAGCACCGGCGGGGAGTCGATGATCGCCTGCTCCAGCAGCTCACGCAGCGCGGCGAACTCGCCCATCTGGGTGCGCAGCTTCTGCAGCTGTGGCGCTTCAACATCGGCCAGCAGCTGGTTAAGCTCCGGCAGCTGCTGAAAAGCGTGCCGCATGCGGGCCAGATCGCGCGGGCGGGCGGTGCGCAGCGCCAGGCGGGCCAGGATTCGTTCCAGATCGCCGACCTGACGCAACACCGGCTGAAGCACCTCACTGAGAGGCTGCAGTTCTGCAATCGACTCCTGACGCTGGGTGATCGTGCGCACGTCGCGCAGCGGCATATGCAGCCAGCGCTTGAGCATGCGGCTTCCCATCGGGGTGACCGTTTTGTCCAGCACGGCCGCCAGGGTGTTGTCGGTGCCGCCTGCCAGGTTCTGGGTGATCTCCAGATTACGGCGGGTGGCCGCATCCATAATGATGCTGTCCTGCTGCCGCTCCATGCTCAGCGAGCGGATGTGCGGCAGGGTGGTGCGCTGGGTATCTTTGGCATACTGCAGCAGACAGCCCGCCGCACTCAGTCCGAGCTGCGCATTCTCCACGCCAAACCCGTTAAGGTCACGGGTGCCGAACTGCAGATTGAGCTGCTGCCGGGCGGTGTCGATCTCAAACTCCCACAGCGGACGGCGGCGCAGGCCACGACGCTGATCGATCAGTGACATCGCCTGGAAATCTTCAGGGTAGAGCAGCTCGGCCGGGTTGGTGCGCTGCAGCTCTGCCGCCATAGTTTCGGCATCGGCAGGTTCGCTGAGGCGAAAACGGCCCGAGCTGATGTCGAGCGTGGCGTAGCCAAACCCCCGCGGACTTTGCACAATCGCCGCCAGCAGGTTGTCGTGCCGCTCCTGCAACAGCGCCTCATCGCTGATGGTTCCCGGCGTAACGATACGCACCACTTTGCGCTCAACCGGACCTTTGCTCAGCGCCGGGTCACCGATCTGCTCGCAGATCGCCACGGATTCGCCCAGCTGCACCAGCTTAGCCAGATACCCCTCAACCGCATGATAGGGCACACCGGCCATCGGAATCGGTTCACCCGCCGACGCGCCGCGCTTGGTCAGCGAAATCTCCAGCAGCTGTGAGGCACGTTTCGCGTCGTCATAAAACAGCTCGTAGAAGTCACCCATACGGTAAAACAGCAGAATGTCAGGGTGCTCGGCCTTGAGGCGCAGGTACTGCTGCATCATGGGCGTGTGAGAAGGAAAGTCCTTTTCGGTTGGCTCTTGCATAAGGTTTTAACTCATCTTTGATGCGGTAAATTTCTGGCGGTCAACGCCCATGAAACCGAAAGGGATTCCAGGCGCGCAGGATAATCAGATGATAACGAATAGGGCAGGGCATATGCCAGCCTGATGCGCAGACCGTGAACCTGACCGGCCAGGAGCCATCCTGGCAAATGGCAGGGCGGCTGGCGACAGAAAAGTGTCACTTTTGCACTCTCTGGTGTGCTGCTGCGAGGCGGCTCGCGATTTCTGACAGGATAGCGCACCGGGGGATTGCCGATCAGGTGGCTGCGCGCGGAGCGTGCGGTTCACCGGCAGGGTCGGGCGGATTAAAGAAAAATCAGTCCACCGTGCCGCCTGAAAAAGAGACTCCGGTCAAAGAAGCGGCACGCACATCTGCGCCCGGCGGACAAAAGTGCTTGAATCAACGGGTTACATTTTCAGCGCGCAAAATTTACCCGGTGAAGTCCGGTCAGCATCACGCCGTCATAGCGGCGACCGGGAGAGTTTGCCGGGATGATGACGTCGCGCTCAGGATGGAACGGAAAGTCTGAATAACGGCTTTAATGACCTTAATTATCAGGAGGATAAATGTCACTAACCCGTCGGCATTTCTTACACTCAGGCGCGGCGCTGGCTTTCGCTGCGGCGTTTCCCGCCTTCGCAAACGTGCCTTACAGTTCGGGCGAGAAAAAACCTCAGCTGATTCCGCCGCCAGGCAGCGTCGATTGCCATATGCATCTGTACGACAGCCGCTGTCCTGCCGTGCCTGGCACAAAACTGATGAACCCGGCGAACGCCTCACTGGAAGACTATCGGAAGCTTCAGCAGAGACTGGGCATCAACCGGATGGTGATTGTCACACCCTCCCGCTATGGAACCGATAACAGCGTCCTGCTGAATGGCCTGGCGGCGAGCGGGGGAAATGCGCGCGGCGTGGTGGTGCTGGATTCGTCGGTCAGCGATGATGAACTGCAGAAGCTGCATCAGGCGGGCGTCAGGGGAATCCGGTTCAATCTGCGTTACAGCGCGGTTAACCTCGATGATATGGAGAAGTTAGCAGCACGCGTAAATCCCCTGAACTGGCATATTCAGGTGGTGACCTCTGGTAAACACTTAACCGAACTGGAAAGCCGGCTGCAAAGACTCCCGACCCCGGTGGTGATCGATCATATGGGGCACGTGCCGCAGCCGGAGGGCATTACGTCGCCGGTGTTTACCACGCTGCAGCGGATGCTGGATGGCGGGAAAAGCTGGATAAAACTCTCCGGGGTTTATATCGACTCCTTAACCGGCGCGCCGGGCTATAACGATGTGACGCCGGTGGCACAAAAACTGGTGCAGATTAACCCGGAACGGCTGCTGTGGGGCAGCGACTGGCCGCATCCGACCGAACCGGACAGCCATAAGCCGGACGATGCAGTGTTACTCGATCTGATGCAGGTCTGGGCGCCGGAGAGCCGGGATCGGCAGAGAATACTGCGTGATAACCCCGTTAAGCTCTATGACTTCTGACGCAGCATTTACAGGCAGCCAGGTCAGTTCAGCCCGTGCTGCAGCGCCCATACCGCGGCTTCCAGCCGGGATTTAAGGTTCATCTTCTTCAGCAGATATTTGACGTGGACCTTAACGGTGCTTTCGCTGATGGCCAGCTTACGGGCGATCGCTTTATTGGTCATCCCGTCGCTGATCAGCTGCAGGATTTCGCGTTCGCGTCGGGTCAGCTGCGTGATGTCACGCGGCCGGGCAGGCCGGGCGTCGCGCAGCCGGGTGACCAGCATCGGCGTTAACGCCTCGCTCAGCACGATCTGACCGGCTGCCGCCTGATGCAGGGCTTTCAGCAGCGCTTCCGGCTCCATATCCTTCAGCAGATAGCCATCGGCGCCGCGCTGCAGTGCGCTGACGACATCCTCTTCCTCATCCGACACGCTGAACACCACCACCCGCCCGGAGAGGGGGGCTTCGCGCAGTCGGGTCAGGGTATCCAGCCCATTCAGTCCCGGCATATTCAGATCCAGCAGGATCAGGTCAGGATCGTGCTGCTGCGCCAGCGCCACGCCCTGCGCACCGTTTCCCGCCTCGGCAACCACCTGCAGTCTCTCATCCAGCGCGATTAGCTGCTTCAGCCCGTTGCGCAGCATGGGGTGGTCGTCGATCAATAAAAGCGTAAATGTCTCTGCCGTCACCATGACTCCTGTTCCTGTCGCCGCTGCCCGTCCGGATCGGGTGTGGGCCTATCTTACCGGTGAGGCGGGGGCGCTATATACCCCCAAAGGACTACTCCTTTATTTCCATTTTCCCTCTCCCCGGCTCACCATTTTCAGTGCAGCCGATTAACCTTATGATTTGCAATGACTCTCTGCTGCCTCTCCGCTACTTATCCCGGCTGAGACAGGATGACCACGCCCGGATAACCTGCATTGCCGTTGATTTGTATCAAGCAAGCGGGCAGGGCGGATACGCAGGATATGCCCCATTATTCTTCTGCTGATGAGAGAGTCATGACCCAATCTGCCCCTTTGCAAACCCCGACGCGCGGCGCACCGATCCAGGAGTGGCAACCGGAAAATGCGGCCTTCTGGCAGGCGCGGGGTAAACGCATCGCCAGCCGCAACCTCTGGATCTCTGTCTTCTGTCTGCTGTTGAGCTTCTGCGTCTGGATGCTGTTCAGCACCGTCGCGGTTAACCTGAATAAGGTCGGCTTCCGCTTCAGTACCGAACAGCTCTTTCTGCTGACCGCGCTGCCGTCGGTCTCCGGCGCGCTGTTGCGTGTGCCTTACTCATTTGTGATTCCCGTCTTTGGCGGACGCCGCTGGACCGCCTTCAGCACCGGCATCCTGATCGTTCCCTGTCTGTGGCTCGGTTTTGCGGTAAGGGACAGCCAGACCTCCTTCGCCACCTTTATGGCGATCGCTCTGCTGTGCGGTTTCGGGGGGGCGAACTTCGCCTCCAGCATGGGCAATATCAGCTTCTTCTTTCCCAAAGCCCGTCAGGGCGGCGCGCTGGGCATCAATGGCGGCCTGGGGAACCTCGGCGTCAGCGTCATGCAGTTTGTTGCCCCGCTGGCGATCTCCTGCGCCATTTTTGGTTTTGCCGATGGAGGGCAAGTCACCGCGAGCGGCGATAGCCTCTGGCTGGAAAATGCGGCCTGGATCTGGGTGCCGTTTCTGGCCATCGGCACGCTGGCCGCCTGGCTGGGGATGAACGATCTGGCGGCAGCGAAATCCTCGCTGCGCGAACAGCTGCCGGTGCTGAAACGTCCGCACCTCTGGATCATGGCGCTGCTCTATCTGGCGACCTTCGGCTCCTTTATCGGCTTTTCAGCCGGCTTCGCCATGCTGACAAAGACGCAGTTTCCCGGGGTGGTGATTATGCACTACGCCTTTTTTGGCCCGCTGATTGGCGCACTGGCGCGCTCAGCAGGCGGCATGATCTCGGATCGCTTCGGCGGAACCCGCGTCACCCTGATCAACTACGTGCTGATGGCGCTGTTTGCTGCGCTGCTGTTCCTCACGCTGCCGGGAGCCGGACATCAGGGATCGTTCGTCGCCTTCTTCGCCCTGTTTATGGGCCTGTTCCTCACTTCCGGCCTCGGCAGCGTGAGGAACAGCAGCGCAGCAAAC
>NZ_PUGA01000020.1:0-83625 GCF_003236725.1 Pantoea sp. ARC270 | reverse complement strand
TAGCAGGCTGTTTGCCAAGGAGTGTATTCAGGTCATTGAACAGCCCCTGATTAACCTGCCCAAGGCCGTTGAGTTTAGGGTTAACGGTAATCAGGTAGCGGCTATTGGCTTTTGACGCGACAAAGTAGCCGTTTTCGCCCGAAGGTAAAGGATAGGCACTGATATCAACTTCAGCAGCCTTGTAGTTATGCAGTGTCGCAGAACCCTGAGCAGCGTTATTCAGGTTAAGGGCCTTGCCCAGAAGTGCGTTGTTTTTACCTGCCGTTGCGTACTGCGTCAGCGAGGCGCTGCCAGGTGAGGCCGTCTCCAGCGCTCCTGCGCCATTGACCTGCTGCAGCGCATTCTGCAATTGATTGCGCCATTGCGGTGTATTGATTGCGGCTTTATCGGCATTAGCCAGCTGCTGGTGAGACTGCGCGCCAGCGGTGCCTATGGCAGTTAATCCGCGCAGGGCCGGAGCAGAAAGCGTATTGCCACTCCAGCCGGCATTTGCGGTGGTATTTGTATTACTGATATCGCCGCTAAAGTTAGCAGAGACGTTACCGCCTGCCTGAATAACGGCGCGGTAAAGTTGACCTGGAAGATATTCGCTATCATGACCTGTAAGCGAATAAGTTATTGATTTGTTTTTGAAAGTCGTTGTTTTACTAACTGTTTCAGTTTTTTTTGTTGCATATGAAGGTTTCTTATTATTGCCATATTTATAAGTTAAATAATCATTATTTACCCCATCCTGAAAACTCTGATTATTTAATTGGCTACCGTGTAAGGCAATATTTCCATTGGCAATTATAAGGCTCGCCTGATTATCTAAAGAGTTCGTGTTTGCTAAAATATTACGTCCTGAAGCAATACGTGCAGCACCCGCAGAGCTAGTTACTTCAGTTTTTATTTGCGAAGTTAAGTATTTGAGTTGATCCTTTCCTGCAAAAGGTGCGTAGTAGTAATTAGTATAAGGAACATAACTACAGGCTCCATGGCTATTACATGGCCCTACCTGGTGTTTGCCGGACTTGACATAGTAGCCATAACTTCCTGCTGGCAAATCCGTGATGGGAACATCAATAGTTGAATTACCAATACCATTTTTAAGTTGTACTTGGGTAGTTTGCTGTACGACACTCAACCCATCCCGCGTATTCAGCAGATGCCCCGTATTAATCGTGATATCGCCGTTCTGCGTTTCGATGGTGCCGGAGGTGTTAATTACTTCGCTGTTGGCATTCCCCGCCGCGTCACCCTGAAGCCACATACTGCCGCCTGCCAGCATATCGGCACGCTGGTTACGAATGCTGTTGGCAAACAGAGAAAGGTTACCGCCCGCATAGAGCAGCGCGGTGTTAACGATACTGCCTGGTGCGCTGAGCACCAGATTGCCAGCAGTCCCGGTGAACCCGTCCAGCGTGATATCGCTGCGGCTGGCCAGGTTGATGTTACCGCCGCCCTGCAGCGTGCCATTCCCGTTCATGGCGATGCGATTGCCGCTTAACGCACTGTCACCGGAACCGGTAGTGAGCTGACCATTATTGGTGAGATCGCCGCCTGCACTCAGCGTCAGCGCCCCGCCCTGCATCGTGCCCTGGTTATCTATCGCGCCGTTACTGCTGACGGTGAGGCGCCCGCCTGCCGCCAGCACATCGCGACCGGTAAAGCCATTGGCGATGTCCAGCGTGGCGTTACCCAGCGCCACTACCTGACCGCGCTGATCAAAGCCGTTGCTGTGAACCAGCAGATCGCCGCCGCTGAACAGGCGACCGCTGCCCGGCTGGCCCACCTGAGCAGCCATCACGCTCAGCCGGTTGTTACCCAGCAGCGTTCCGCTGTTGTTGACCTGCTGATAATTGACCTCAAGATTGCCGCCCTGGGCTGTGCCCTGATTGCTGAAGCCATTACCGGTCAGTGTGCCCTGGCCGTCGGCCAGCAGCGTGCCGTTGTTGCTGGCATTGGTCGCATTGAGAATCAGCTGCGACGCCTGTAACCAGCCGTTGTTATTCAGCTGCGGCGTATTCAGCGTCTGCGCACCACCCGAAAGCCACCGGCCATCGTTTTGCGTTAAACCGGTTAGGGTCGCCACACTGTTGCCGTTGCCCTGAATCAGGCCAGAGTTGAAGAGTTCCGGCCCGGTCAGCGTCAGGGTATTTTGCGTGATCAGGGTGCCGCTGCCGCCATTGGTAATGCGTCCGCCGGCATTAATCAGCAGATTGCTATCACCCTGTAAGCGCCCGTTGTTATCCACTGCACCTGAAGTGATCTGCAGGTCGCCGCCCTGCACGCGCCCGGCATTGTTGAGCGAGGATGACTGAAGCGTTAACCTGCCTGCGCTGAGTAGCGTTTTATCCTGCTGCTGGGTCAGTGCGCCGTTCAGGCCCACCGTCAGCGCCTCGACACCGGTTACGGCACCGTTATTGTTTAACGTGTCGCCCCGCAGCGTCAGATTACGGGCAATCCATTCGCCCTGATTGGCCAGCGTCAGAGCCTGCAGCGCCGCCGTGCCATTCGCCGAAATCTTACTGCCTGCGCCCGCATCAAGGCGATCGGACAGAATCAGCTGCAGCGCATCCGCACTCTGGATCGCGCCATTATTGGTCAGCTGCCGGGCATTCAGCAGGATCTGCTGTCCCTGCCAGCTGCCGTTATTCACAACATCTCCGCCGTTGATGTTCAGCGTGCCCTGCGTCAGCAGCGATCCCCCCTGGTTATTCATTAACTGGCGTGCTGGCGCGGCCAGTGCTCTGAGCAGCATCCGCCCGCTGACCTGCGGCATCGCCGCAAAGGTTAATGCCTGCAGCCCGATCAGGCTGCCCTGATTAATGACGCTCGCGGGCGTAATGGTCAGGGTTTTACCCTGCACCGAACCGCGGTTATTCAGGACGGCTCCGTTCAGGGTCATCGCTCCTTCACCGAGCAGTGAACCGCTGTTGTTCAGCGTGTTGGCCGCGATCTGCGCCCTGCCCTGGCTCAGTAAAGCGCCGGCGTTCTGCAGTTCATTGCTGATGCTGACGATCAGATCCTTGCTGCCCAGCAGCGATCCCTGATGCAGCCAGTTGTCCGCGTTTACCGTTGCCTGCTCACCCTGCAGCACACCCTGAGTGGTGAGCTGGCCCGCGTTCAGCGTCAGCGCTCCACCGCTCAGCGTTTTGCCACCGGCCGATTGTGTGAGGTTATCAGCCTGTGCAGTCAGTGCCGTGCTGCCCTGCAGCAGACCGTCATTGTTCAGGCGGGTAGCCTGTAACCCCAGCCGGTTCGCCATGATTTTGCCGCTGTTGTGCAGCGTGCTGGCGTTGAGATCGCTATCACCCTGACTGACCAGCGTGCCGCTGTTAATCAGATCGCTGGCGACATGCCCCTGCAAAGCATGGATGCCAGTGATGCTGCCGTGATTGCTGAGCGAGTCCAGTGTGAAATCGAGTTGCTGACCCTGCCAGCTGCCATCATTGACTGCGCTGCCACCCTGGATAACCAGCCGATCGCCGCTCAGCAGTTGACCACCGTTGCCGTTGTGGAGCTGGGCGAACCGGAGATCCAGCAGCGTCTCGCCCTGTAGCAGCCCGCTATTTTCCAGCGTGTTGCCGCTGGCGCTGAGCTGCTTCGCCGCAATCTGCCCGCTGTTGCTGAGCGTCTGCGCATGCAGATCGGCCTGGCTGGCGCTGAGGATCTCTCCTGTGCTGCTGTTACTCAGCGAATCGTTAATCTCAAGACCGAGATTATCGCTTAACATCCGTCCGCTGTTACTGAGACGGTTGCTGTTGATTGCCAGCGCCCCGCTGACCTGCAGCAGGCCCTGATTATCAAGTTGATCGAGCGTCAGGGTCAGCGGTCCCCCGGCGATCAACTGGCCGTCATGGAAGTTATGGAGTTGCTGATGATCGAGCGTTAAGCTGCTGTTGCCCTGCAGCAGCCCGTCGTTGCTAAGGGTAGGTGAATGGAGGCTAAGGTTATTCGCCGCCAGCGTTCCCGTGTTCTCAATGGCTGTGCCCTGCAGATTCATCTGCTGCTGGCTGAGCAGACTGCCGCTGTTAGCCAGCGCACCATTGACCACGGCGGTTAACGCTTTGCCGGCGCGGACATTGCCGCCGTTCTGCACCCTATCGGCGTTGAGCACCATCTCATCGGCCTGGATGGCGCCGTGGTTAGTCAGCGTCGCCACGTTTCCGGTGAGCGCGCCATCCGTGAGCAGCTGGCCTCCCTGCTGATTGTCCAGCTGGCTGCCTTCCAGTGAAAGCTGACGATTACCCTGCAGCAGACCGCTGTTAATCATGTCACCGCGCAGCGTCAGTACCTTTGCCATCAGCCAGCCGCTGTTGTCAGTGTGGTCAGCCTTCAGTCCGATGCCCTGCTGCCCCAGAATCTTACCGCTGTTCTCCAGCGTACTGCTTTGCAGATCGGCATCGGTCTCGCTCAGCACATTGCCGCTGTTCTGCCAGCGGCTGGTCTGAACGGTAAGCTGTTTGCCCTGAAGCAGTCCGCTGTTGTCCAGGGTCTGCTGTTTCACGCTCAGCTGCCCTGCGCTGAGCAGCGTGCCGCTGTTGGTTAACCCGCTGCCCTGCAGCGAGAGAGCCCTGTTACCCTGCAGCGTGCCGCTGTTTTCCAGCAGGCTGACGTCACTGTTCACTGCGCCGGCAGCGACTGTCCCCTGATTGTTCAGCGCATCACCCTGCAGGCGGATCTGGTCGTCCGCCAGCAATTTTCCGCTCGGCTGATTACTTACGCGTCTGAATGTGCTGCTCAGGCTGGCGGCGTTAATCTCGCCGCTGTTGTTCAGCTGGTCACCACTCAGCAGCAACGTTTTGCCACTGGTGATCAGTCCGCTGTTACTGAGTTGTGGCAGGCCAAGCGTAAAATCGTTGTCGGAGCTGATTGTGCCCGCAGCAAGATTATCCAGCTGTGTGGCCCTGATGGAGAGTAATCTGTTGCCCTGCAGCAGGCCGCCGTTGCTGATTTGCGCGGCGTTCAGCGTCAGTTCAGGCGCGGTTAATGACCCGCTATTACGCAGCTCTGCGCTGTTCAGAATAAGGGCGTTCTGACTGCTGATGGCTCCCTGATTTTCCAGCCAGCCACGGGCGGTCATCTGCGCGTCACCGCGGGCTGTGATGGAGCCATTCTGCTGCAGCGTATCGGCGTTAACCACGGCATCGCCGTTGCTGACCATTTCGCCGCTGTTTTTCAGGGCCGTAGTGTCAATCTGCAACCGCTGACTGACGATGTTGCCACTGTTACTGAGCGCGTCGGCGAGGTTAAGCGTTGCGTTACCCTGTACAGAGAGTGCACCGTCCTGATCCAGACGTTTCGCCGTCAGCGTGGTGTCGCCGCTGCTGATGACTTTTCCTTTGTTCGTCAGCGTACCGCTGTTGATATCAAGACGGCCCGCACTCAGCTCCCCGCTGTTACTTAGCCGATCGGCCACGTTCAGCTGCACCCTTCCCTGGGAGGAGAGCGTTCCATCCTGCTGCAGGCTACCGGACGTGATATCCGCCTCCTGACTACCCAGCAGGCTGCCGCTGTTGAGCAGCGAACCGCTGTGAATCGCCAGACTGCTGCCACTCAGTTCGCCACTGTTGTTCAGTTCTGAAGCAATATTCAGCTGATTACGGTTAGTGGCGGACAGGATACCGCGCTGCCTGACGTGACTGGCTGTGATCAGCGCGTCACCGGCGCTTAACAGCCTGCCGCTGTTATCAATCGTGTCGCCCTGAACGTTCAGGCTACCGCCGCTGATCTCCCCGCTGTTGTTCAGCGCACCGGTCACGTTAAGCTGATTTTTGCTGCTGGCTGAAAGAGTGCCGCGCTGCTGAAGAGTGTTCGCTGTGATCAGGGCATCCCCGGCGCTTAACAGCCTGCCGCTGTTATCGATGGTGTCGCCCTGAACGTTCAGACTGCTGCCGCTGATCTCCCCGCTATTACTCAGGTTGCCGGCAACGACGACCGTGTTGGTGCCCTCAGAGAGCAGCATGCCCTGCTGCTGCAGGCTGTTGCTGCGGAGCTTCGCCTCGCCGTGGCTGGTCAGGCTGCCACGGTTAACCACCTGTGCGGCCTGGATATCCAGTTGCTTAGTTGCGGTCAGCTGACCCTCATTCTGTAGCAGAGAGGTGGCGGAAAGCTGCATCCGGTCAGCCGCATTGCCGCTGCTGTTTTTATCGATGCTCAGAGCGCCACTGCTGAGACGGGCGCTCTGGCCTGCGGTCAGGCTGCTGCCTTTAAGCGTTATCTGACCCTGATTGTTAAGGTCGAGCGACGCGTCGCTGCCGAGTTTTGCGCCTGTTAAGGCAATCTCCTGCTGTGCAGTCAGTGCGACGTTGCCACCCGCTTTATGCTCACCCTGCAGCGCAATGCTGCTGCCTCTGGCCGTCAGGTTACCGTTGGTCAGGCTGTTATTGATGCTCAGCCGCCCCTGCGCATCCAGCACCATATCGCCCTGACGCGCGTTGAGGTTGCCGAGATTAACGCCGACTCCGTTTTCGCTGGAGACCAGATGGATGCGGTTCGCATACATCCCGCCCAGCGCACCGGTATCCACGGCGACTGACGGCGCAGCCCCTTCGCCCGCGACAGGTGTCACGCTGCCATCAGCACCGACCCGGTTTGCGCCCAGCGTGACATTGAGATCTCTGGCATGAATGTCCGCGTTAATTTCTGTTGCGCGCGCGATGATCGAGACAGCGTCGGCCTGGCTGCCATCCAGCCCTTTACCCTCAACGGTGATGGCGCCTTTCGTCACTTCCAGCGACCGCAGATTCCCCTGCGCATCAAGCTGCGGTTTACCGGTGGTGAGCGTCACATCTGGCGTATTGATAAAGCCGCAACCGTTACAGGTGATGCCGTAGGGGTTGGCGACCATCACGTTGGCTGCTTTTCCCGCCACTTCGGTGTAGCCCTGAAGCTGCGAGCGGTTGGCCCCCACCACCTCGTTGATGATTGCCCGGGCTTCCTGCCCCGCTTTCAGATTCGGGTTGTTCTGGATGAGTCCACCCAGCTGCGTCTGCGTCAGCCGGCCGGTGGCGTTGTTCAGGATCAGCCCTTCCTGGCCGACGTTATAATTCTGGTACTGGTTGTGGGACAGGCCCGACGCATTGGGTGTCGCGATGTTAACGACCGGCACGCCATTTCCGGCGCTATCCACCTGCGTTCCCGGCGTCGCAGGCGTAATCACGGCAGAAAAAGCGGGCAGCAGAGGCTGAAATGCAATCAGCGAGCAGATGAGATAGCTCAGCAGACGACGCGGCAGTGAAATCGGTAATTGATCATCCATAATCAGGGCCTTTTTTTAGAAAACGAGTCCAATACGTGCGTAAACGCTGAGGCGATCGGGCGCCAGGTAGTCGGGATAGCTGACGGGAATGCCCAGCGACAGCTGCGTGGAGACATGAGCGTTGCGGGTACCCAGTCCCAGCGAACTGCCCCACAACGTGCCGGCGGCATAGCGATCCTGTCTGTCGCTCTGCAGCCATCCGCCATCCAGGGCCAGCGTGGAGCTGACTTCGCCAATCACTGGCAGCGTAAACAGCGTGTAGTTGAGTTCGTTGCGCAGGTAACCGCCGACATCCCCGGAGAGGTATTGCTCTTTGTAGCCGCGAACAGAGCTTTCACCGCCTATCGTCAGGCGTTCGCTGCCATAGAGGCGATCGGGTGACCACTGGGCGTAGAGGCTGCTGAGCCACCACATTTTCTGTGTCAATGGTCGCTGATAGCTGCTGCTGACACTCCACTTGCGGAATTGTGCTTTGGGGAGATCGTCGCGTTTACCGCTGTCGCTTTCGGCATCGAACCACGGCATCCCGCGGCTCAGCATCGGATTAAAGGTGGCCACGCCGCCTGCCACTTTTTGCGTATGATTCACGCCGAGTTGCAGACTGGTGATTTTGCGGCTGCTGCTCTGAAGCAGTGTCTGATTCAGCCAGTTATGGCTGATATAGTGGCTGAGTCCGAGCTGAACACCGGTTTTGATCTGTCCATTGCGGAACAGGACCCACGAACCGCTGAGGCGGTTTGAGATGTTATCGCCGTTGCTGTACCAGTCGAAGCTGTTCGCGTTGAAGCGGCTGTGGTAGTTGCTCCAGCTATAGCTGTAATCCAGCAGCCCGTAGCCATAAGGCACGCTGACACCCGCCTGAAAATTCTGCGCGTCACGCCAGTCGCTGAACGCACTGCTGCGACCGCCGCTCACAAACCAGCGATCGGCCAACCCCAGAAGATCGTTACCCACCAGCGAGGCGGAAAGCTGGCCGACACCGGTGCTTCTTTGCCCGCTGTTGTCCATATTCAGACCCAGCGTCAGCGGAAATTCAGGTTTACTGGTCAGATTAACGATGGAGTAGCCGGGCTTAGTCGACGGGATGATCTCAATCTGCACCGGCTCTGTGCGGAGGCGGTTGATCTGCTCCATGCCCTGTTCAATATCACGCAAATTTAAAATACGACCGGCCAGGCCCGGAAAGGCCATTTTCAGCTGGTGTGAAGGGGCACCCTGCAAACGAATTTCTTCCAGCCTGCCTTCCAGCACCGTAATCGTTAACACTCCGCGGGAGAGATTCTGTTCCGTCAGAAAAGCACGGCTGGTGATATAGCCGCGCTGGACATACCAGTCGGATATTGCGCGTACCAGCTGGTTAATACGTTCCAGCGTCAGACACTGATTGGTATAAGGGGCGACCAGTTTCGCCTGCTGCGCTGGCGTGATTAAGGTGGCCTGTTGCAGGATAATCTGGCGAATATCAAAGCAGGGACCATAGACCTGCGCGGGCTTACTTTGAGGCAGTGCCACCTGATGTGACTGCGTTAACGCATCGCGCTGCTGCTGATCCTGTTGCAGACGCTGCTGCTGCTGATTCTGAATAACATCAAGGTCGCCGGGCGTGACCGGCGCCGCCATGACGTTGCTTATAAAAACACTGGCTCCGAAAGCCAGCCACATCCCTGTCTGCGGCATTTTCATCGAAGGTTTAACAACGCTAATTGTAAGTTTTGTGTAAGGACAGGCGTGCAGATTAACACCTTAATAATCAGAAGTTCCTTATTGACTTAAAATAACAACCTCATGACGGCGAAAGTAAAACTGGCAGTGTAAAAACATTCGTTAAGCCAAATTTTTAATGCGCATGAGACATTATTTACAAAGGGTGTTTTTTCGAGTGTTAACGATATGAATGTAATCCGATGCGGTTGTGAAGGAATATCGACGCAGGATGTCTGATTTAAGTAACAGCGCTGAGGATTGAGCGGGAATTAAATGTTGTCTCGCTCAGGGTTGCGGGCGGAAGTCATTGCCGCTTTTAAAACGCAAAAAGGCCCGCTCAGTAAGCGGGCCTTTAACCAGTAAGACAACAACCGCTATTTTTCATGGTAGCGATGCACCGCCGGGTAATATTCCAGACCATAGAGCTGGCTCAGCGGCAGCAGCAGTTCGACGTTAATATCGCGCCCGGCGTCATCCGCCGCAGGGCCGCTCAGCAGCTGTTCAAACCAGGCTTTCAGTTTCTGTTTCATCTCAGACTCTCCGCATCAGTTGATGCCCTGAGTAAACCCGCTTATCCGCCGGATCTGAACCAAAAATTTCTGCACTGCTTATGCCGGAACTGGCATAACGCGCCCTGCCCGGCCAGCCAGCCACCGGATGGCGCCGCTTTACTGTGCGATGAGCGTAACCCAGTTAGCCCCTTTACCGGCGGGAGCTTCTGATACCCGTTTCAGCTCGCCGCTGGCGGGGTCGATGGCGTAGCTGCCTGTCACTGCGCTTTCCTCTCCGCTGACGATCAGCCATTTTCCCTGTGCATCAATCGCGATACTGCGCGGCTGTTTTTCCACCGGCCAGCTGCCGATCAGCGTTAACTCACCAGACGCTTTATCGACCCGGTAACCGCTGACGGTGCTGGATGTCCGCTCGGTCACATAGATAAAGTGCCCGTCCGGCGTGATTTGAATGTCTGCCGCCCAGATACGTGGCGTGGGATTGCTGTAGCCCGCCGGGCGCTGCTCGCCGTGCTGCAGGTTATAGCGCTTCGCCACCGCATTCGGCCAGCGCTTCAACGCCGTCAGGGAGCCATCCGCCGCCCGCCGGAACTGGGTGATGGTGCCGCTCATCTCCGCAAGGTTATAGACAAAGCGATTATCCGGTGAGATCACCGAATGCCGCGCCCCGCTGTTTTTCTCGCCCTGAACGAACCCTTTACCCAGCGGGGTGATGACGCCATCGTCACTGAAGGCATACTGCAGCACCCGATCGGTCCCCAGGTTGCCGACGTACAGGGCGTGATTGCTGACGTCGGTGATCACGGAATGGGCGTGCGGCCCGGTCTTCACCTCGCCCGTGACCTGCTCCGTCACTCTGCCCTGGCTATCGATCCGGTTGCTGGTGACGATATCGCTGTCATAGGATGCCGCCAGCAGAAAGTGACCGCGCCGGTCGGTGGTGATCCACGGAAAACTGGCCGCGACCGGTGTCACCGCCATTCTCTGCAGGTCGCCATGCGGACGGGTCACGCGCCAGCTGACGATGGCGTAAGGCGGGCTGCGCAGTGCGCCATAGAGGTGCTGGCCATCCGGGCTGGCCGCCAGCGGCATAATCTTTCCCCCGGCGGGGGTATCGCCGCGCCAGTGCAGGCTGCCAGTGGCCTCATTAAGCGCATAGCGGGAGACGGTGCCCGACTCCGCATTCGAAACATAAACAAAGGTCGTTGCCCATACTGACGGGCTACAGAGGAGCGGCAGAAGCGCCAGCGCCGTTTTAAAACGGTTCATAGAATCACCTTTCTGATTATCGGGTCCGGGCATCCGAATGACGATAGCCAGGCCGGGCGCGTCGCGCATTGTGCAACTGCCTGAACGGTAGCGTAAAAGTCTGGAGATGTGACGGCTGGGGTGTTTTACATCGGAATGCGCCACGCCTTCCCCGCACCGGAGAAGGCGTGAGCAGGCCGCTAGCCGATTTTAGCGAGCATCTGACGATAGCGATCGAGCCACTTGCCGCTGTTGAGTCGCCACCAGAAGAAGACACCGCGCACCGTCCAGTCGAGGAACATCCCCAGCCAGACGCCGGTGACGCCCATGCCCAGTTCAATGCCGAGCAGATAGCCCGCGACCACGCGCGCGCCCCACATACTGAACATCGACACGTACATGGTGTAGCGCGCATCGCGTGCGCCTTTGAGTCCGGCGGGCAACACCCAGGAGGCGGCCCAGAGCGGCATGAACAGGGCGTTGAGCCAGAGCAGGTGTTTCGTCACGTTTATCACCTCGGGATCGCTGGTGTAAAAGCGCGCCAGCAATCCGGCCAGCGGCACCGTCATCAGCGCTATCGCGCTCAGACAGATCGTCGCCAGCCAGAAAACATGCCGCACCTGGCGCTCCGCCTGAAACACCTGATTTTTACCCAGTCGGGTGCCGGTAATAATGGTCGAAGCGGACCCCAGCGCATTGCCCGGCAGGTTGATCAGCGACGCCACCGAGAAGGCAATAAAGTTACCGGCAATCTCGCTGGTGCCCATCCCGGCGACAAAGACCTGAGTCAGCAGTTTACCGCCGTTGAACAGCACCGACTCGATGCTGGCAGGCACGCCGATACCTAAAACTTCCATCAGGATGCTGCTGTTCCAGCGCCGGAAATAGCTCGACAGGGTGATTTTCAGGGAGGCGTTAAAGCCGATCATCAGCACGTAAATCACGGCGATTGCCCCGATATAACGGGTAATGGTCAGCCCCAGCCCGGCACCGATAAACCCTAAACCGTCCCAGGAGAAGCAGCCGTAGATCAGCACGCTACTGATGATGATGTTAAGGATATTCATGCCGCCGTTAATCAGCATCGGGATTTTGGTGTTGCCTGCGCCGCGCAGCGCCCCGCTGCCAATCAGGGTGATGGCGGCAGCCGGATAGCTCCAGGCGGAGGTCTGGAGGTAGCTCAGCGCCAGCGCTTTGACTTTGGGTTCGGCCGATCCCGCAATCGCATCAATAATCAGATGCCCCCAGAACTCGATGGCAATCACCAGTACGAAGGCGAGTATCGTCATCATGGCCAGCGACTGACGCGTGGCGGCGCGGGCGCGCTTGCCGTTGCGTTTAGCCAGGCTGAACGCCACCACCACCGTGGTGCCGAGATCGATGGCGGCAAAAAACGAGATGATCACCATGTTGAAGCTGTCGGCCAGGCCCACGCCCGCCATCGCCTCTTTGCCCAGCCAGCTGACCAGGAAGGTGCTCAGTACGCCCATCAACAGCACACAGGCGTTCTCGAAAAAGATAGGCACTGCTAATGGCGATATTTCACGCCAGTAGAGCGTGCGATAAGCGCGACGTTTCGGGTACCACGCCGTGCGCCTGATCGCCTGCATCACTGCTACGCCGGGATTTTGCAAAGGATTACCAAATCAGAAGAGACTGGACAGGAGTTCTAATGATGATAGTGGGCAGAGAAATATGCAAAGTCTTTCCGGGACAAATTAATCATCGTTACAAACTTTTTCGGGCTGTCACGGCATTTTCTGCCCCGTCGCCCTGCCCGCTGTAGCAATCCTGTTTATTTCCCCGACGTTACAAACGCATAGCGCGCGCCAGCGGGTACCCATCCCGCCCTCTTTTCGCCTTCATAATGCGGGCAGCGTAAACAAAACCCCGGCCTGGATCGTGAAGATTTTCTTATGAGCTTTCAGCGCCGCTCACGGGCGCATCCGGCCACGCTGTTCAGATTATCCGCCGGGTTCGTGCAAAAAAAAGGCGATCACACATTCTTCACCAATCTCTGCAACAAACCCGCTAAGCTTGGGGCAAACTGCGGAAAAAAATGGAAGGAGAAACCATGCCGACATTACGGAAAAACCTGACCAGCCAGCAGGCGCTGGATGAACTTGAACGCCTTTACAGTGGCGCGGTCGATGCACTGCGTGCGGCGATTAAAACCTTTACCGAAAACGGCACGCTGCCCGATGCCGACGCCCGGGAGCAGGGACTGTTTGTTTACCCGGAGCTGCGCATCACCTGGCGCGGTGACGGCCCGCAGCAGAATCGCACGCGCGCCTGGGGACGCTTTACGCATACCGGCAGTTACAGCACCACCATTACCCGCCCGGCGTTGCTGCGCCACTACATTGCGGAACAGCTGGCGATGCTGGAGAAGGAGTATGAGCTGGAGATTGACGTGGTGCCTTCCCGCCAGGAGATCCCCTATCCCTACGTGATTGACGGCTCCGATCTCTCACTGGATCGCACCATGAGCGCCGGTATCGCACGCCACTTCCCGACCACCGAGCTGTCGCAGATTGGGGATGAGACCACCGACGGGCTGTTCCACGCCGACGCTCAGTTTCCGCTCTCCCACTTCGACGCGCTGCGGACCGATTTCTCGCTGGCCCGTCTGCGCCACTACACCGGCACCAGCGTGGAACATTTCCAGCCGTTTGTGCTGTTCACCAACTACACCCGTTATGTTGATGAGTTTGTCCGCTGGGCGATCGAGCAGGTGCGCGACCCGGAGACACCCTACGACAGCCTGGCCTGCGCCGGGGACGTGGTGCTGACGGCCGACACGGCTGACAGTGAGGCGATGCTCTCCGATCTGGCGTGGAAGAAGCATCAGATGCCCGCCTGGCATCTCACCTCACCCAACCGTCGCGGCATTACGCTGATTAACATCGGCGTTGGCCCGTCGAATGCCAAGACCATCTGCGATCATCTGGCGGTCATGCGCCCGCACGCCTGGCTGATGATTGGTCACTGCGGCGGTCTGCGCGAAAGTCAGCGGATTGGCGACTATGTGCTGGCACACGCCTATCTGCGCGACGACCACGTGCTCGACAGCGTGCTGCCGCCTGACATTCCGGTGCCGAGTATCGCCGAGGTGCAGCGTGCGCTGTATGACGCCACCAAAGCGGTGAGCAACATGCCGGGAGAAGAGGTCAAACAGCGGCTGCGTACCGGCACAGTGGTGACCACGGATGACCGCAACTGGGAGCTGCGCTACTCTGCGTCGGCGCTGCGTTTTAACCTGAGCCGCGCGGTGGCGGTCGATATGGAGAGCGCCACCATTGCCGCACAGGGATACCGGTTCCGGGTGCCTTACGGCACGCTGCTGTGCGTCTCCGATAAGCCACTGCACGGTGAAATCAAGCTGCCGGGTCAGGCCAACCGCTTCTATGAAGGCGCGATTTCGGAGCATCTGCAGATTGGTATCCACGCGGTAGAACTGCTGCGCGCTGAGGGTGACAAGCTGCATTCGCGGAAGCTGCGGACGTTTAATGAGCCGCCTTTCCGGTAAGAGTGACGCTGCCGGGGGATGTTCGCTGCGCGAACGTGCTATGAGAAGGTTTCGTTCGCCGGGTAAACCGGGCAGTTTCAGTTTCGCCTCTGCAGGCGACCGACAAGGGGGCGCCAGTCGCCGCGCCCCCTTGACCCCGGGCTCCGGCCTGCCTCACCGCCGCTCCGCGGTCCCTTCGCTTCTTCCGGATTTCTCACGGACCGGCAGGACGCGCCATCCCTGGCGCGACCCTGCCTCTTCGCGACATCCCTGTCGCTCGTCCTGAAATCCCTCATCCGCTCAGCGGCTCAGACGGCCTCCCTCCCCCGCTGTTAACTTTTCTATCTATCTGGCTCTCATATCGCGATGCGTTTAGGAGACTGCTTTAGCCTTCAGGCCAGCAGACGATGCTTCACATCAGAAAACATAAGATATCAAAGGCGGGGGTGTGGGAGAGGCATCCGGCGCGCTGAGGAGCAACCGGAGGCCAGGATGAGCCGACAGGACGTCGGCGAGAGGACGGCACGAGCCAGGGATGGCGAGTCCGGACGGTCCGTCGGCCGCAGGGCGTGACGAAGGCACCCCGCAACGCGGGGCGCGGAGGCTGCCGGACGCCGGGATTGTTAAGGGGCGGGCGTCCGCCCCTTGACGCGTCCGCCTGCACGGGCAGGCTGAAACTCCCTCACGCCTGGCGGGCGAAACCTTCACAGAACCAGCCCACCGCCAGGTAATCACTCCCACGCCCGACAGGCCAAACCCTCTCAGAGCCACCCCACCGCCAGGTAATAACTCCACCGCCAGGTGAAACGCCCCCACGCTCTGTCAGAACGTTACAGACTGCCTGCTGCTTTCCGCGCTGTAGAATCTGAAGCCATTCTTGCCCGCCTTTTTCTGCAGATACATCGCGTTATCTGCGGCATTCAGTAACTCTTCAGGTCGCAGGCCATGCTCAGGAAACAGGGCTGCGCCAATGGTAATGCCAAATGTCGCACGGGCTTTCCTGAACTGTACGTTCCGGTTAATGCTCAGCAGAAGATGATGGGCAATGTCAGCCAGAGCGGCCGCATCCCGACACCTGACGATAACAGCAAACTCGTCCCCGCCCAGTCGCGAAATCATACTGCCTGGCGGACTTAATTTTTTCAGTTCGCTGCTGGCCTGTTTTATCGCTTTGTCACCGGCGGCATGACCCAGCGTATCGTTGATATGTTTGAAATTATCCAGGTCGATAAAAAGCAGCCCGAAACGGGTTCCCGTTTTCTTTGCCAGTACAATTTCATTTTTCAGGTGCGTGCTGAAGGTTCTTCTGTTCGCCAGTCCGGTAAGCGGATCGTGCTCGCCGAGAAACCTGAGCTTCTTCTCCGCCTCGACCTGCCCGGTGATATTTCGGGAGATACAGAGAATACTCACCGTCTTCCCCTGCTCATCACAGACAGGAGTCAGCATATTATCCCAGTAAACAGTGCTGTGATCCGCCGACAGACTGATGCCCCTGAAACCGGCGCACTCTCCTCGTATAGCCTGATTAAGGGCTTGCCGTCCTTTTTTGTGCACTGACTCCGGCAACAGCGCCAGCCAGTCCATGCCGAAATCCTTTTCCTCCGGATCAACGCCTAACGCTTCGCATCCGGATCTGTTCATAAACACGATAGTGCCATCAACATTTATCAGCTTAATGCAGTCCACACTAATGTTGAGCATGTCGCTCAGTACCGATATTTTTTCAGCGCTATTTAAAGCCTGATAAGAAATGGAATCAGAGGAGTGAGTCGCCATAGAAATGTCCCGACATGGTGTGTCTCATTGACATTACGCGTTTTGCAACGCGGTAATCCATAGAGTAACGCTAATTTTTTCGAAAAAGTTTTTTTAGGCTTTTTCCTGGCATTCCGATTTTGTTAAGCCTTTCCCTTCTTCATCTCTCTGCTTATCGCTGGTCTTACTGACCCCTTTAATCGCTCAGAGCATCATGCGCTGACGTCAGGCGTTCAGGCGGAGAGCGCATCGGCGCAGCTGGCCGTCGTGCCAGAGATCAGTGGGAGGAACAGAGCGCGCGAGAGCGCGTGAGGATAATGTGATACGGGGCCTGACCGATGACAGACCGCACAACAGCGGGCAGATTAGTGAGAGAGTGCCGGGCAGGATTTAATCATCCTGCCCGGTGAAACACAGATTATCGCCAGGCTACCATCAGGCGCTCAGCCAGCCCAGCTTAATCACAAACAGAATCGACAGGATAATCAGCGCGGCATTGACCTCTCTGGCGCGACCGCTCAGCAGCTTCACCAGCGTCCAGGTAATAAATCCAAAGGCGATGCCGTTGGCGATGGAATAGGTCAGCGGCATGGTCAGCGCGGTAACCGTCACCGGGGCAGCAGTCGTGATATCTTTCCAGTCAATATCCGCCAGACTGGATGTCATCAGCACGGCCACAAACAGCAGCGCGGGCGCGGTGGCATAGACCGGCACGCTGGAGGCCAGCGGCGAGAAGAAGAGCGCCAGCAGGAACAGCACGGCGACCACGATCGCCGTCAGGCCGGTGCGGCCACCCGCACTCACGCCCGCCGCCGACTCCACATAGCTGGTGGTGGTTGAGGTGCCCAGCAGCGAACCAAACAGCGCAGCCGCACTGTCAGCAATCAGCGCACGGCCCATCTTCGGCACGTTACCCTGCTCATCCGCCAGACCGGCGCGTTTGGTGACGCCCAGCAGGGTGCCGGTGTTATCAAACACATCCACAAACAGGAAGGCAAAAATCACACTGACCAGGCCGACGTTAAACGCGCCAGCGATATCCAGCTGCATAAAGGTCGGTGCGATCGACGGTGGTGCAGAGAAGACCCCGGCAAACGGCGACAGGCCGATGCCCATAGAGATAAAGGTTACCAGCAGAATACCGATCAGCACGGCACCGGTTACGCGACGCGCTTCCAGCACCACAATCACCACAAAGCCAAGCATCGCCAGCAGCGGACCCGGTTTTGTCAGATCGCCAATGCCCACCAGCGTCGCCGGGTTATCGACCACAATGCCTGCGCCTTCCAGCGCAATGATCGCCAGAAACAGGCCAATACCGGCACCAATCCCCGCGCGCAGCGGCAGCGGAATACTGGCAATAATCCACTCACGGATTTTGAACAGCGACATCGCAAAGAAAATCACTGCCGAGAGAAACACCGCACCCAGCGCAATCTGCCAGGTGTAGCCCATGTGCAGTACAACGGTGTAGGTGAAGAAGGCGTTCAGCCCCATGCCCGGTGCCAGTGCAATCGGGTAGTTAGCGATCAGCCCCATCAGCGCACAGCCAATCGCCGCCGCCAGACAGGTCGCGACAAATACGGCGCCCTTATCCATGCCGGTTGCGCCCAGAATGCTCGGGTTAACAAACAGAATATAGGCCATCGCCAGGAAGGTGGTGATCCCGGCGATAATCTCGGTACGAACCGTCGTGTTATGCGCTTTGAGTTTGAATAGTTTTTCTAACATCATCATCTCTCGATACAGGAGACCGCACCGGTGTGGGTCTCGCTTGCCAAAGGGGGTTGCATGCTGATTATTCTGTTTTCGGGACGCGGATACCGGCCGCTGCATACTGACCTGCCGGAATCGTCTGAAATCCCTGACTGACCCACTGCCCAAAGCAATTGCCATGCCACTTACCGACGCAATCGATTACCTGGCAGAGCCGGATGCGCCTCAGAGAATTCCGAACCAAAACGAGGCGCGATTATGGTGCAATGCACCGATGATGCGCAATCGTTTTCCTGCCTCCCTGTGTCACCCCCGCAAAACTCTGCGCCAGCGCACGCTTCCGCATACTGACGGGCGAGGCGTGTCACGTTTCAGCACGCTGCCTCAGCGCACTTTTCTGGCCTGTGTAGACTCCTGAATTAACTCTTTCGTAACATTGAGGCCGCGCCATGAAGCCAGCGATTTTGGTGGTGGATGATGATCCTGCTGTCTGCGACGTCCTGCAGGATGCGTTAGGTGAACATCAGTTAAAGGTCTACTGCTGTCATCAGGGAAAAGAGGCGCTGCTGATGCTCAGCACGCACCCGGAGATCACGCTGGTGATGCTGGATATGATGCTGCCCGACACCAACGGACTGCTGGTGCTGCAGCAGTTGCAGCGTCAGCGCCCCGAGGTGCTGGTGATCATGCTGACCGGTATGGGTTCCGAAGCGGAGATGGTGGTCGGCCTGGAGATGGGCGCCGATGATTACATAGCCAAACCCTTTAATCCGCGCGTGGTAGTGGCGCGCACCCGGGCGGCCCTGCGGCGCGGCGGACGCCCTGTCCAGAGCGAACCGGAACCGGCGGGCTGGCGATTCGGCGGCTGGCAGCTGGACGACAGTCGCTGCCAGCTGTTCAATCCGCAGCGCGAGTTGGTGCCGCTGACCCAGGGCGAGTTCAGCCTGCTGCGGGCGCTGGTGCGTCACGCCCGCAAGGTGCTGACCCGCGATCAACTGCTGGAGCTGACCCACAGCGAAAGTCTGGATGTGTTTGACCGCACCATCGACGTGCTGATCATGCGCCTGCGCCGCAAAATCGAAATCAACCCGCATCAGCCCGATCTGATCCGCACCATTCGCGGGCTGGGTTATGTCTTTTCGGCTGACGTAATGAAACCTGAAACCGCCCCGCGCACCAGCCAGATCGCCTGAGTCGCGCTGCGTCCTGGCAATGTCGCTGCCGTGGCGGCGGATGTGGGCGATGAAAGTCTGACGCAGTTTACGCGCGAGTACGCACGGCTGTTTGGTGACCCGCCTGCCCGCAATATAAGAAAGATGAGGCAGTCCGATCCCGGAGACCATGCGAAGGGATGATCAGCGTCCGGGAGGGTCAGGTAAAGCCGCGGGCGTAGTCATTACAGAGCAGCCAGCGCGGCGCCTCATCCTCCTCAAGCGGATTGAAGCGGGCCAGTGGCGTCAGGAACACGTTGTCGTTTTCGTCATCATTGGGCATCGACACCTCGCCCACCAGCACGTCGCCAAAACCCGATTCGCCCCAGAAGCTGTGCCAGAGGCCCGCCTCAAGGGTCACGCTTTCACCCGGCGAGAGCCGCAGCTGCGAACCCGCAGCATGGGTCTGGCGCAGACCATCCAGTGATACCGTGACCGGCGAGTCAGCCAGTGCTACGCCGTCGCGGTTATGCAGTTCGACAATCAGATTCCCGCCGCCGCGATTGATGATGTCTTCCATTTTGCGCGGATGATAGTGCATCGGCGTCAGCTGCCCGTCTCGCACGTGCAGGATCTTCTCCGCATAGGGTTTGTGCCACGGCTGTCCGCCGGGCGAACCGTTGCGCAGCGTAAACAGCGTCAGCCCGGTCTGCAGAAAGTCATCCGCGCCAAAACTGGTCAGATCCCAGCCCAGCCGCAGTGCCAGAATCTCCGCTATCGCCTCAGGTGACTGCGCCCGCCACTGACCTGACCCGAAATCGGCCCACGGCGGCAGATGCACATCCTGCTGGCGGAAAAATTCGCGTGTCTGCTGCAGGTAGTGATTGACCTCTGAACGTTGCATGGTGGCCTCCTGAGGGTGCTGACAAAGTCTGCCCCGGTTAGCTGCAGGACAGAGCCTGCGCAGGAAACACGGTCAGATCGGAAAGTCGTTTAAACCATCCCTGGCGACTTGTCCTGCACGATTACGCACCTCATCCCTGAGGTGCGCCCGTTGCCGGGCCAACGCGGTGCGTTGTTCAAAAACGCTCCCGGCGTTTTTGTCCCTGGCGCGGGACGCTTTCCTCCTCTGCCCGTGTTCCCTGCGCGATAAAGTTATGCGTAGCTGCCAGAGTCACGCTGTCAGCCGTCTGAAGCAGCACCCGGAGGGTGCCGCATTAAAGCCTATTTCACCGTCCAGCCCTGATAGCTGCCGATGTTGTCACGATCGATCAGCTTCACCGGGATCAGCACCGGCTTTTCGGGTGCCGGTTTGCCCTGCAGAATGTCGTAGCCAATCTCCACCGCCTTCGCCGCCATCACCTGCGGGTCCTGCGCCGGGGTCGCGACAAACAGGGAATTTTTGCGCTTCAGCGCCTCTTCACCATCCGGCGATCCATCGACGCCGACGATAAAGAACTCGCTGCGCTGCGCCTGTTTCGCGGCTAAATCCGCGCCGATGGCGGTGGGATCGTTAATGGCAAACACCGCATCGATTTTGGGGTTAGCGGAGAGCAGACCGGTCATCACCTCCAGTCCCCCTTCACGACTGCCTTTGGCGTTCTGGTTGTAAGAGAGCAGCTTGATGTCGGGATGGGTTTTCAGTTCGTTCATGCAGCCTTCAACACGGTTCTGCACCGCAGACACCGGCGGGCCGTTGATGATCACGACGTTGCCTTTCGCTTTCAGGCGGTCAGAGATATATTTGCAGGCCATCGCGCCCGCCTGGGTGTTATCGGAGGTAATGGTCGCATTCGCCCCATCGGCCGCCACGTCGACCGCCACCACCACGATACCGGCATCACGCGCCCGCTTCACCGCCGGGGCAATGCCTTTCGAGTCGGCGGCATTCAGGATAATCATGTCCACTTTTGCCGCAATAAAGTTATCGATCTGCCCCACCTGCTGGCCGAGATCGTAACCGCTGGAGACCAGCGTCACGTTGACCTTGTCCCCCGCCAGCTCACGCGCCTTCATCTCCGCCCCTTTGGTGATCTGCACGAAGAAGGGGTTAGCCAGATCGCCGACCGTGACGCCGATGGATTTGAGTTCTTTTGCCTGAGCCAGCCCGGCGCTGAACAGCGTTGCCGCCAGCAGCCCGGTTACAATCGGATTAAAACGCATAGACCTTCTCCTGCTGTTATCAGAGTGCCAACCGCTTAATGGCGTTTTTACAGAGACGGCGGCGACATCGCGCATCCGCCTTTCAGCCTTAACTCACATGATGACGGGTACGGTATTTGTCGATCAGGACGGCGATGATGATCACCGCGCCCTTGATCACCAGCTGCCAGAAGTAGGAGACGCCCATCAGCGTCATACCGTTATTGAGCGTGGCGATAATCAGCGCGCCAATCAGGGTGCCGGTGATGGTGCCGATGCCCCCGACGAAGCTGGTGCCGCCCAGGATCACCGCGGCAATCGCATCCAGCTCATAGCCGACACCGAGGTTGCCGTTGGCGCTGTAGAGACGGGAGGCGCTCATCAGACCGCCCAGCCCCGAGAGCAGGCCGCTCATGCCGTAGACAAACAGCAGCACCCCGCCCACCTTGATGCCGGTGAGTCGTGCCGCCTGAATGTTGCCGCCGACCGCATAGATATGGACGCCCAGCGTGGTGCGCCGCAGGATAAACCAGCAGAGGGCGATCACCGCGAAGGCAATCACAATCAGCCACGGCACCGGGCCGAGGTAGCCGTTGCCAATCCACTCAAAATTGATGTCGGAGTTGATGACCGTGGTGCCATCCGCCAGCAGATAGGCCGCACCGCGCAGGGCGGTATAGGTGCCGAGGGTGACGATAAAGGGCGGCAGTCCGGCCCAGGCGACCAGCACGCCGTTGAACAGCCCCATCACCAGACCCGCGCCCAGCGCCATCGGAATGGTCATGGAGGCGAGCATCGGGTCGAGCGAGGCCACCAGCGCCACCACCGCCGTGGTGCCGAGCATCGACCCCACCGACAGGTCGATGCCGCCGGTGAGAATGACAAAGGTCATCCCCGCTGCCAGGACGATATTGATCGACGCCTGACGGGTAATGTTCAGCAGGTTCGCTTCGGTAAAGAAGTTGGGGGTAACGAAGCCAAAAACCGCCACGATGAGGATCAGAATCGGCAGGATCCCCACCGTCTGCAGCAGATCGCCCATCAGGGCGCGTTTCAGCGTGGGCGCGGGGGTGCGGGCCAGTTGTGTCATGATGATCTCCTCAGATTTCGCCTGCTGCTGCGCTGTGCGCACCGGTTGCCAGCGTCATAATATTTTCCTGACTGATGTGGCTGCCCTCCAGCTCACCGACGATGGTGCCTTCGTGCATCACGTAAACGCGGTCGCTCATTCCGACCACTTCCGGCAGTTCGCTTGAGATCATCAGAATCGCCACGCCCTGCCGCGCCATCTCCTGCATCATCCGGTAGATCTCGCTTTTGGCCCCGACGTCGACGCCGCGCGTCGGTTCATCCAGGATCAGGATGCGCGGGCCAATCGCCACCCAGCGTGAGATCAGCAGCTTCTGCTGATTCCCCCCGGAGAGGCCGCCCGCCCGGACCTGCGCATGCGGCACGCGGATATTCAGGGAGGCAATCGCCTCGCTGGCGATGGTCTGCCCTTTGCGGCGGTTGAGCATGCCGTAACTGGCATCCCGCTCCAGCGTCGCCATCACGATGTTCTCCTGCGCCGCCATCTCCAGAAACAGCCCCTGCTCTTTGCGGTTCTCGGTGAGGAAACCGATGCCGCGCGCAATCGCATCGCGCGGTGAGAGGATGGTGACCTTCTCGCCGTCGATCCAGATCTCACCCTCTTTCGGCTTGTGAACCCCAAAGATCAGCTGCGCCAGCTCGCTGCGGCCTGCACCGACCAGCCCCGCCAGCGCCACTATCTCACCGGCGCGCACCGCCAGGCTGCTGGGGTGCACTTTGCCGCCGTCGGTCAGGTGATTCACCGCCAGCCGGATATCACCCAGCGGAATCGACCGGTCTTTATTAAAGAGATCGCTGAGCGGCCGTCCGACCATCATCCGCACCAGTTCGCTGGCGTTGAGTTGATCGCGCGTCAGGCTGCCGACATACTCGCCGTCGCGCAGCACGCTGACGCGATCCGACAGTTCATACACCTCCGCCATGCGGTGGCTGATGTAGATAATCGCCATCCCCTCGCTGCGCAGCCGTTTGATCAGCGCGAACAGCTGTTCGGTTTCGCGGTTCGAGAGCGCGGCGGTCGGCTCATCCATCACGAGGATGCGGCTGTTACGCTGCAGCGCCCGGGCGATCTCCACCTGCTGCTGCTCGGCAATGCTGAGGCGGCTGACCACATCCCAGGCACTGAACTGCGCGCCGAGCCGGTCAATCACCCGCTGCGCCTCCTCCGCCATCTGCCGCCGCTTCACCAGCCCGCCGGGGGCGATTTCGCTGCCGAGAAAAATGTTTTCCGCCACCGTCAGGTTGGGGGCCAGGTTAATCTCCTGGTAAATCAGGGTGATCCCGGCGGCCAGCGCCGCTTTCGGCCCTTTCAGCGCCCGCGGTTCGCCTTCGATCAAAATCTCTCCGCCGCTGGCGCTGTAGGCCCCGGCCAGAATCTTCATCAGGGTGCTTTTACCCGCGCCGTTCTCCCCCATCAGCGCATGGACCTCACCGGGCCAGACCGTAAGATCCACCCCCTTCAGGGCGTAAAAGTTGCCGAAGCGCCGGGTAATGCCGCGCATTTCCAGTATCGGTGTGGCTGTCATCGCCTCGCTCCTGCGGACTGTGGATAGCCGTCAGTTAAGCAACGCCAGATAAACGGAAAATGTCAGCGGCCATTCATATTTGTCATATTCACCCGGCTGCCCGCTCCTATACTCGGCCCATCGTTGCCGTGATAAAGAGGGGGTGGGATGCAGCGCACCTATCCGTGGCAGGCTGGCGCGCGGGGCCGCCTGCTGATGTTCAATCTGCTGGTGGTCGCCGTCACGCTGATGGTCAGCGTGGTGGCGATCGTCGGTTTTCGCCATGCCGGTTCGATTCAGGAGCAGGCACAGGCGCAGACGCTGGCGGACATGAACGGCAGTCTGGCACTGGCGCGTGACACCGCCAATGTGGCGACGGCAGCCGTGCGGCTGTCGCAGGTGGTGGGCGCGCTGGAGTATCAGAGCGAATCACAGCGGCTTCAGCAGAATCAGCAGGCGCTGCAGCAGTCGCTGAGTCTGCTCGCCAGCGCCCCGCTGGCCGCGCGTCAGCCGGAGCGCATCGCCCGTATCCGCGCCCGCAGCCTGGAGCTGGAGCAGACGATTAACCGCCTGCTGCTCACCGGTCATCAGCGCCACCTGCAGCGCAATAACATGCTGAGTGACCTGTGGCAGTCGCAGATTCTGCTCGGCCACATCAGTCAGCGGCTGCAGCGGGAACCGCAGCGCGCGCCGGATAGCGCCCTGCGCGAGCAGACTGAGCGGCTGCTCAGCATCGCCATCCGCACGCCCTCACCGATTGCGGTGATTGAGCAACTGCAGCAGGTGATGACGCAGTGGCGCAGCGTGCCGCTGACGGGCACCACCGGCGAGAACATTGCGCGACTGCTGGCGACCCAGCAGCGCCTGCTGCCGCTGGCGGAGGCGCTGGAACAGAGCGATCTGGCGATCGCCTACGCCACCTACCGGATTAAGGCGCTGGTGGCGATGCTGAATGAGGATATCAGTGCCTCGGTACAGCAGGTGGCGTTGCAGAGCGAAGCGCGAACCCTGGCGACCCACCGCGAACTGGATTCCATCATCGGCTTTATCGCCCTTTTCGTGCTGCTGGCGCTGGCAATCACCGGCTATGCCGGGATCTACATCTATCGCAATCTCGGGTCGAGCCTGACGGCGATTGCCGCCGCCATGACGCGGCTGGCACAGGGGGAGCAGAACGTCAGCGTGCCGGGATTGCAGCGCCGCGACGAACTGGGCGAACTGGCGCGGGCCTTCAACGTCTTTGCCCGCAATACTGCCTCGCTGGCGCACACTTCACGCCTGCTGAAAGAGAAGAGCAGCCAGCTGGAGTCCACCTTTCTGGCGATGCGCGACGGCTTTGCCCTGTTTGACCATCAGGGTCAGCTGGTGGTGTGGAACGCGCAGTATGCCGAACTGCTCGGCATCGCGCCGCGCGAGCTTCATCGCGGCGTCCACTATCAGCAGCTGCTGGCTCCGCTGGCGGGGGATCTGCACGATCCCGGCGAACCGCAGGAGATCCGGCTGGCCGATGGCCGGACGCTGGAGCTGCGCTTCAGCCCGATCCCCCGGCGCGGCATGGTGAACACCGTCCTTGATCGCACCTCGCGCAAAACGCTGGAGGAGGCCCTGCAGCACAGCCAGAAGATGAAGGCGGTGGGCCAGCTGACCGGCGGCCTGGCGCACGACTTCAACAATCTGCTGGCGGTGATTATCGGCAGCCTGGCGCTGACCGAAGGGCAGCTGATGCCCGGCCCGCTCGCCAGCCGGATTGAGCGGGCGCGCCAGGCTGCCGACCGCGCCGCCCAGCTGACCCAGCGGCTGCTGGCCTTTTCACGTAAGCAGGCGCTGTTTCCGCGCGCGGTGTCGGTGGTCACGCTGGTGGACAACCTGCAGGGATTATTACAGCACTCGCTACTGCCCGGACAGCAGCTGATTATCGATGCGCAGCGTCCCGGCTGGCCCGCGTGGATCGATGCCGGTCAGCTGGAGAATGCGCTGATGAACCTGGTGGTTAACGCCCGCGATGCGATGCAGCAGCAAAGCGGCGAAATCCGGCTGCGCATCTGGAATCAGCGGCGGATCGAGGGGAGTGAAAAACGTGACCGGGTCACAATTGAGGTGACCGACACGGGCTGCGGCATGTCGGCGGAGGTGCGTGAACAGGTTTTCGAGCCCTTTTTTACCACTAAGGCCACCGGCAGCGGCAGCGGGCTGGGCCTGTCAATGGTCTACGGTTTTGTCCGGCAGTCGGGCGGTCAGATCGAGCTGGAAACCGCGCCGGGCCAGGGCACCACGGTGCGCCTTCTGCTGCCGCGCGCGCAGGAGGCGGTCGCCGCAGCGGTCGCGCCGCCTCCCCCGCCAGCCCTGCCGGCGGTGGCCAGCAACCGGCTGGTGCTGGTGCTGGATGATGAACCGGCGGTGCGGCAGACCCTGTGTGAACATCTGCACCAGCTGGGCTATCTGACGCTGGAGTGTGGCGACGGCGAAGCGGCGCTGGCGCTGCTGCGCCAGACACCCGATATCGACCTGCTGATCAGCGACCTGATGCTGCCCGGCGAGATCAACGGGGCGGAGGTGGTGCGTCAGGCACAGCAGAACTGGCCGCATCTCGCCACGCTGTTAATCAGCGGTCAGGATCTGCGCCACCAGCCGGTCACGCTGCCGCTGTGTGAGCGGCTGGGCAAGCCCTGGCAGCAGGCGCAGCTGGTGCTGGCGTTACAGCGCGCCTGGCAGCGCAGCGAACGGCTTAATCGCGCGCAGCAGGCTGCCACAGCGGCACCGGCTTCCCGGTGATATAGCGTTTGCGCAGGCGACTGGAGATCATATCCATGATCATCACCACCCCGACCAGTATCAGCGTCAGGAACATCACCACATCCCAGTTCCAGAGCCGCATATTCTCGGCGTAGACCAGGCCTACCCCGCCCGCGCCGACAAAGCCGAGCACCGCCGCAGAGCGGGTGTTGGACTCGATCTGATAGAGGCTCAGCGCCAGAAACTGCGGAAAGGACTGGGTGAAAATGCCGAAACGGTGTTTCTGCAGGCTGTTAGCGCCCACCGCCCCCAGCCCGCGGCCCGGTGAACGTTCGACCGCCTCATGCCCTTCGGCGTAGAGTTTGCCGAGCAGGCCGACATCCTGCAGGATAATCGCCAGCACCCCGGCCAGCGGCCCCATGCCCACCGCACGAACGAAAATCAGCCCCCAGATCGCCATGTCGATGCCGCGCAGCAGGTCGAACAGTCGCCGCATCAGAAACGCCAGCGGCTTCGCGGCGCGATCGTGCATCACGTTGCGCGCCGCCAGGAACGACAGCGGCAGCGCAATCAGCGAGGCGGTCAGCGTACCGGCAAACACGATCCCCAGGGTGATCCCGACCTGCGACAGATAGTAGCTGAAGGGCCAGTTCATGAAGTCATGCCAGACAAACATCCGCAGAAAGTAGCGCCCCAGCTGCTGGCAGCCCGCCAGCAGGCGCGATCCCTCCAGCCCGAACACCGAAAAGAAATAGAGGTAGTAGAGCAGGAGCGCCAGCGCTATCAGTGCCAGACGACGCAGATAGCGCGGCTGCGCGGCAAACAGCTCGCGATGCTGCTGCTTCAGCTGCGCGATGGCGGGAACGGAACGGATCATGCGCGCTCTCCTGTGACACGACGACGCAGCTGACCGGACAGCGTATCCAGCAGCGACACCACAATCAGAATCAGCAGCAGGGTGATGCTGACCTGGTCGTAGCGGTCGAGTTTGATGTTGGTCATCAGCTCCTGGCCGATGCCGCCCGCCCCCACCAGCCCGAGGATGGTGGAGGAGCGGAAGTTAATCTCCAGCCGCATAAAGCTGTAGGAGAGAAAGGCGGGTTTCACCTGCGGCCAGAAGGCAAAGCGCATCCGCTGCAGTTTACTGGCTCCGCAGGCGGCCAGGCCGCGCACCGGCTTATCCGACGCGGACTCAATCGCCTCATAAAAGAGCTTGGTCAGGCTGCCCACCGTGTGCAGCGCCAGCGCCAGGAAGCCGGGTATCGCCCCGATACCAAACGCCATGACAAACATCACCGCCCACGCCAGTTCCGGCATGGTGCGCAGAAAGGCGACAAAGGCGCGAATCGCCATCCGCACGCTGACCGGCGTCTGCGTATTGTCGGCGGCGAAAAAGGCGAGCACCGCCGCCAGCCCCACCGCCAGCAGCGTCGCCGCCAGTGCCAGCTGCAGGGTTTCCCAGATCAGCGGCAGCTGGATCGGCAGACGGTAGCCCCAGTAGGCCAGCGAGCCTTCTGTTTTGCCGTCGGCAAACAGCAGCGGCAGATGCAGCACCGGCAGGATCTCATGCAGGTAGTCAAAGAAGTGCGGCAGCGACTGCCAGACGGTGAGCAGATTAAATTCTGCCACCCTGCCCGCCGCCAGATAGAGCGTGACCAGCAGCAGTGACCAGATAAGCGTGTCACGTTTTTGATGACGGCGGATGCGCTGGTAATAGTGTTCGAAGTCGGTCAAGGGGGATCTCCGGCGTGAAAGCAGCGGGACGCTGGCCGCGTCCCGCTCTCCCCGCGAGGCGGGGAAGTCAGGAAGGTTCGTCAGCCGCGGCTGCCTTTCATCAGGTCGCGCTTCATATCGATAATGCTCTGATAGTCGGCAACGGTGGCCGGGCCGATATGCTGCTTACCGCCCACCGCTTTCACGAAGCAGTCGTGATCGTCTTTATCCAGCTTTTTAATCGCCGCCACCACTTTCGCTTTAAAGTCGGCAGGCAGTTTGTTGCTGACCAGTACCGGACCGTTGGGGATCAGCGGCGACTGCCAGATGATACGGATCTGCTTCATCAGGTCGGGGTGATCCATGCGGATCAGGCGGCCAAACGCGCCCGAGGTGTAGCCGCTGTTATAGTCGCCCACCAGCGAGGTCCAGGTGACCGCGCCGTCAAACTGGTTGTTCAGCACGCCCAGAATGTCCTGCTCATGGCCGCCGGAGAAGGTGACGCTGGAGAAGGTGTTGTTATATTTGTCATCCACCGAGCCGCCGAACATCTTCTTGAACGCCTGATTCGGCATCAGGAAGCCGGAGGTCGAGTCCGGATCGGCCATGCCGAACGATTTCCCCTTCAGGTCTTCCAGCTTTTTGTAGGGGCTGTCCGCTTTGACGATCACCACTGAGTGGTAGCCGCGTGAGTTGTCTTTGTCATCCACCACGATGCCGACCACCTCCACCGCTTTCGGGTCCTGCAGGTAGACCGAAGCGAAAGAGGCGGGTGACATGCTCAGCACCATATCGATTTTGCCGCCCAGCAGTCCCTGAATCACGCCCGAATAGTCAGAGGCGTTGCGCATCTGAGTATCCACACCCAGCTCTTTATCAAAGAAGGTCTTCACGCACTGATTATCACCAATCTGCTGGGTGGCGTTCTGACCGCCCAGAATCCCCAGATTCAGCTGTTTTGGCGCATCCGCTGCGCTGACACCCGACGCCATAACGCCGATCAGTAGTGCTAAAGAAGTCAGTTTCATTCGGAGTTGTTCTCTTGCTGTGGAAGTTAATGGATCTGGTTAAGTTCATCGCCGTACAGCTGTTGCAGCAGGCTGTCAGTCAGTCGGGAAGGATGACCGTCAAACAGCACCACGCCGCGCTGGATGCCTATCACCCGGGTGCAGTAGCGTTTCACCAGCTCAATGGAGTGCAGGTTGACCATCACGCTGATGCCCTGCTCGCTGACCTGCCGCAGCACATCCATGATGCGCGTCGTGTTTTTCGGATCGAGTGACGCCACCGGCTCATCGGCCAGCAGGATTCGGGGGTTCTGCATCAGCGCCCGGCAGATCGCCACCCGCTGCATCTGTCCGCCGGAGAGATTCTCTGCCCGCTGCAGCGCCTGCGGCAGCATGTTCATCCACTGCAGCAGTTCGATAGCGTGCGCCCGGTCGTGGTCGGAGAAGATTTTAAAAAAGGACTTCAGCGTGCTGGTCTGGCTCAGGCGGCCCAGCAGCACATTGGTCAGCACGTCGAGGCGCGGCACCAGGCAGAAATCCTGAAAGATCATGCCGCACTGGCTGCGCCATTCCCGCATCTGGCGGCTGTTGAGGGTGACCACGTTACGCTCGGCTTCCCCTTTATGCAGGCTGATAATCGCCCCCGCCGTCGCGCTGATGGTGCCGTTAAGCATATGCAGCAGCGTCGATTTCCCGGCACCGGAGCGGCCGATCACCGCCACCAGCTCACCGGCATGGAGATCGAAACTGACCCGATCCAGCACCGGCGTGTCACCGTAGGTTTTGCTCAATCCCTGCACCGACAACACTTTTTGTCCGCTGAAACTGACCGGGGGCCGATCGTGGTCGACCACCGTTTTCAGAAGTGCCTGTGCCATGCTGTTCTCCGTCATCTCTGATTGCGTTCTGCCGGTTATTAAGGCGTGGCACGATGAAAGCGGGATGACAGTCAGATGATCAAACTGTGACAGGCCAGTGCGCGCCGCACAGCAGCGTCTGGCCGTCACGCGCGGCCTGCACCCCCTCCGGCAGCGGATTTTCCGCCAGCCAGTTGTCCATCTCATGACTGAGATGGGTCAGCCAGCTCTGGCGCGGCCGCAGCAGCGCCACAATGGCCAGGGCCTGGGTGACATCGTTGTGGTTGCGCGGTCTGGCAGACGGCGGGTCGTTGCAGTCGATCACCAGCTGATCCAGCGGCTGACCGCGCAGAAAGTCGGCGGTATCGGGGGGCAGCCCGCAGGTGTCACACAGCCAGGCGAGCCGGTGACCGTGCCAGTCGAACAGATAGCCGTGCGTCAGCTTCGAGTGCTGAAGCGGCAGCGGCGTCACCTGTAACTCGCCAAAGGCGTGTGCCACAAACGGGGTTAAGGCGGGACGAAAGTCGAGCAGGCCGGGGTGTTTATAGAGATCGTCACAGCCGCGCGGGTCGGGCGGCCCCCAGACCGGAATCGGTGCCCCCCGCCCCCAGCGCAGCGCAAACAGTCCCTGCACATGGTCCATGTGGTAGTGGGTGAGCAGAATACGCGTCAGCGATCCGGGCGGAAAGCGCGACGCCAGCAGTGGCAGGCCGGCATCCAGCAGGATGCGCTCGCGCCCGGTCTCAATCAGCGCACTGCAGGGCGCACGGGCGTAATCGCTATGGCGCTGCGCCCGCTGGCAGGCACGGCAGTCGCAGCCCGGCAGCGGCGCGGCGGTCACCCCACCGGTGCCGAGAAAAGTGAGTTTCATTGCGCCGCCTCCACTATCTGACGCAGTTGCCGGACGGTCTCTGCCAGCGCGCCATCGTTGTTAAGGATCAGGCAGCCATCGGGCTGCGGCTGGGCGGCGCGCGCCAGTCGCCGGGCGATTGCCGCCTCATCTTCCCGTCCGCGCAGGCGCAGGCGCGCCGCCAGCACCGCAGGCGTGACCTGCAGGCAGACCGGCAGCAGCTGCGGACCGAAGCGGGCCTGCGCCTGCGCCAGATGCAGCCGCGACCCGTTGACCACCACGTTCTGTCCGCGCAGCAGCCACTGCTCCGTCTCACAGCCAATGCCATAGCTGAAACCGTGCGCCTGCCAGCTCACCGCGAACAGCCCCAGCGCCGCGCGGCGGGCGAACTCCGCCTCGGTCAGCGCCACGTGGTTTTCACCGCCCGCATCCGCTGCGCGGGTAATATAGCGATGGGCGATCAGCAGGCGCGGCGGCGGTGCCGCCCGCAGCGCATCCAGCAGGCTATCCTTGCCTGAGCCGGAGGGACCGGTGAGCCAGATCAGCCGCGCCATCAGTAGACCTGCCGGCCTTTGCTCCAGACGTGGCGCACATGCGGGTAGCCATGTGCGGTGTGCGCCAGCACCAGATCGGCGCGACACCCTTCGGCGATCACCCCGCGATCCTCAAGCCCCAGCGCGCGGGCCGGATTGCAGGTGACCAGCGCAATCGCCTGCGCCGTGCCGAGCGTGTTGCGCTCATCCTCAGCCAGCCGGAATGCCGCATCCAGCAGGCTGGCCGGGTAGTAATCGGAGGAGAGAATGTTCAGCAGGCCGTGAGACGCCAGCTCCCAGGCGGCGACGTTGCCGGAGTGCGAGCCGCCGCGCACGATGTTGGGCGCCCCCATCAGCACCTGCATGTTGCGATAGCGCGAGGCGCGTGCCGCCTCCAGGGTGGTGGGAAATTCGGCGATGCGGCTGCCCGCCGCGTGGGACTCCTCCACATGCGCGGCGGTGGCATCATCGTGGCTGGCAATGGCGATGCCATGTTCCCGGCAGAGTCCGGCGATCGCCTGACGATTGGGCTGCGACCAGGCCGCCGCCAGCGTGAGCTGCTCGTGCTCAAACTGATCCATCTCCGCGTCATTCAGCTGGTATTTGCCCTGATAATATTCGCGATATTTTGTCAGCGACGCATACTGCCGCTGCCCCGGCGAATGATCCATCAGCGAGACCAGCGCCAGTTCCGGCGTGCCCATCAGCGCCTCAAACAGCGTCGCGGTGGTCGGGTGCGGCAGTTCACAGCGCAGATGCAGCAGATGCTCGGCGCGGTTCAGCCCTTTGCGGTTGCTGTCGCGGATGGCGTCGATCATCCTGCTGAGATTCTCCAGCCGGTGACCGCCGTCGCGCACATCGCCGACGCCAATGGCGTCCAGCACGGTGGTAATGCCGCTGGAGACCATCAGCGCATCGTGGCTGCTCATCGCCGAATGCGCAGGCCAGTCCACTTTGGGTCGCGGGGTGAAAAACTTGTCGAGGTTATCGGTGTGCAGCTCCACCAGCCCCGGCAGCAGCCAGGCCCCCTCGCCGTCCAGCGCGCCCGGCTGCTGGCTGCGGGTTTCGCTGAAGCTGCTGATACGCTCATCGCGGAACTCCAGCGACCCGCTGATGACCTCATTTTCCAGCACCAGTCTGACATTGTTGATGATCATGCCTGCGCTCCTGTCTCAATGGGGTGCATCAGATGCAGCCGATCGGCCACCTGCTCGCGCACCGCCCGATCGTGAAAAATGCCAACAATGGCGGCACCCCGGGCGCGCGCCTCTTCAATCAGACTCACCACCGCCGCGCTGTTGACGCTGTCGAGGGAGGCGGTGGGTTCATCCAGCAGCAGCACCGGATAGTCAGCGATAAAGCCGCGCGCAATGTTCACCCGCTGCTGCTCTCCGCCGGAGAAGGTGGACGGTGCCAGCGACCAGAGGCGCTGCGGCACGTTGAGCCGGCTCAGCAGGTCGGCGGCGCGCGCTTCGCAGAACCGGCGGTCGACGCCGCGCTCCAGCAGTGGCTGCATCACAATCTCCAGCGTCGGCACGCGCGGGATAACCCGTAGAAACTGACTCACCCAGCCCAGCGTGTCGCGGCGCAGCGCGATAATCTGCCGCGCCGGGGCCTGCGCCATATCGACCCATTCCCCCTGATGTGCGACCCGGATATAGCCGCTGTCGGGCTGATAGTTACCGTAAAGCGTGCGCAGCAGGGTCGATTTGCCGCTGCCCGAGTGACCGTGCAGTACCACGCATTCGCCCTCGCCCACCGTCAGGCTGGCGTTGTGCAGCACCGGCAGCGCCGCGCCGTTCTGGTTGTGCAGCACAAAGGTTTTACACAGGTTTCCGACCTGCAGACGCGGATTGATAGTCGTCATTTAATTGAGCACCGAAGAGACCAGCAGTTGTGTGTAAGGATGATGGGGATCGTCAAGCACCCGGTCGGTCAGACCGCTCTCCACCACCCGCCCCTGTTTCATCACCAGCAGACGATGTGCCAGCAGGCGCGCCACGCCGAGATCGTGGGTGACGATCACCACCGCCAGGTTCAGCTCCCGCACCAGGGTGCGCAGCAGATCCAGCAGGCGTGCCTGCACCGAGACATCCAGCCCGCCGGTCGGCTCATCCATAAACAGCAGCTGTGGCTGCGTCACCAGGTTGCGGGCGATCTGCAGACGCTGCTGCATGCCGCCGGAAAAGGTGGTGGGCAGATCGTCGATGCGGCCGGGGTCAATCTCCACCGCCTGCAGCCAGCGGCTCGCCGTTGCGCGGATGTCGCCATAGTGCCGCGCACCGGTCGCCATCAGCCGTTCGCCGATGTTGCCGCCCGCGCTGACCTGCGGACGCAGGCCGTCCATCGGATGCTGATGCACCACGCCCCACTCGGTACGCAGCAGGTGACGGCGCTCGCTTTCACTCATCTGCCAGAGGTTGCGCCCCTGATAGAGAAGCGTGCCCTGCTGCGGTGCGAGGCGTGCCGAGAGGCTGTGCAGGAGCGTGGTTTTACCTGAGCCGGACTCGCCGACGATGCCCAGCACCTCGCCGGGATAAAGATCAAAGCTGACCTGCTCAAACCCTTTGCCCGGCGCATAAAGATGGGTGAGCTGGCTGACCGCAAGCAGCGGCTGTTCACTGTGCATGTTGCTGTTCCTGCTGCTGGTGGCAAAAGTCGGTGTCGGAGCAGACAAACATCCGCGTGCCCTGATCGTCCATCACCACCTCATCGAGATAGCTGTGGCGCGAGCCGCACAGCGCGCAGGGTTCATCCCACTGCTGCACGGTAAACGGGTGATCGTCGAAGTCGAGGCTTTCGACGCGGGTGTAAGGCGGCAGCGCGTAGATGCGCTTTTCACGCCCGGCACCAAACAGCTGCAGCGCGGGCATCATGTCCATTTTCGGGTTGTCGAATTTGGGGATGGGTGACGGGTCCATCACGTAGCGGCCGTTGACCCTGACCGGGTACGCATAAGTCGTGGCGATATGGCCATAGCGGGCGATATCTTCATAGAGTTTCACCTGCATGATGCCGTACTCCTCCAGCGCATGCAGGAGGCGGGTTTCGGTTTCGCGCGGTTCGATAAAACGCAGCGGCTCCGGGATCGGCACCTGGAAAATCAGGATCTGATCCTCCTCCAGCGGCGTTTCCGGGATGCGGTGACGCGTCTGGATCAGCGTGGCATCGCTGGTGCGTTCGGTGGTGGCCGCACCGCTGACCCGCTGAAAGAAGTGGCGGATCGACACCGCATTGGTGGTGTCATCAGCCCCCTGGTCAATCACCTTAAGCACATCCTGATCGCCAATCACACTGGCGGTGATCTGGATGCCGCCGGTGCCCCAGCCGTAAGGCATCGGCATCTCGCGCCCGGCAAACGGCACCTGATAGCCGGGGATCGCCACCGCTTTCAGGATTGCGCGACGAATAGTGCGTTTTGTCTGCTCATCGAGATAACCGTTGTTGTAACCCGTGAGTTCAGCCATGGTTGCGCTCCTGATAGTCATCCTGCAGCTGTTTGAGCAGCGCCAGCTCCGCCTGAAAATCGACGTAGTGCGGCAGCTTGAGATGGGAGACGAAGCCTGCCGCTTCCACGTTGTCGGCGTGCGACAGCACAAACTCCTCATCCTGCGCCGGGCTGGTGACGCGCTCCTGCTGTTCGCGGCTTTGCAGCGCCCGGTCCACCAGCGCCATCGCCATCGCCTTGCGTTCCGCCCGGCCAAACACCAGCCCGTAACCCCGGGTAAAGTGCGGCGCGGCGTCTTCGCGGTGGGCCACGCCGTTGACCATCTCACACTCGGTCAGTAGCACTTCCCCAATCTCCAGTTCAAAGCCCAGCTCTTCGGGACAGATGCTGACGCTGACATAGCCGGTGCGGATCTCCCCGGCGAACGGGTGGGTGCGCCCATAGCCCCGCTGCGTCGAGTAGCCGAGCGCCAGCAGAAAGCCTTCGTCGCCGCGCACCAGCTGTTGCAGCCGTGCCGCGCGCGAGGCGGGAAACGCCATCGGTTCGCGGGTGATATCGGTCGGCTCACTGCCGTCATCCTCCTCCGCGGCCGCCAGCCCTTCGCGGCTCATCATGCTGAACATGTGCGGGCAGCTTTCCGCGACCGGCCGATCGTCCCGCGGCGCGGCAGGCGTTTCGCCATTAGCCAGCAGCGTGAAGTCGAGCAGACGGTGGCTGTAATCACAGGTAGGGCCGAGCACCTGGCCGCCCGGCAGATCTTTATAGACCGCCGAAATGCGGCGTTCGATACGCATCGTCCCGGTCGCCAGCGGGCGACTCTCCGCCAGCCGTGGCAGCGTGGTGCGATAGGCGCGCAGCAGAAAAATTGCCTCGACCAGATCGCCGCTGGCCTGCTTAATCGCCAGCGCCGCCAGTTCCGGATCGTAAATCCCCCCTTCGGTCATCACCCGATCCACCGCCAGACCCAGCTGCTGCGCCACCTGATCGCAGCCGAGTTCAGCCACGGTCCGATCGCCACGGCGCAGATCGGCCTGCAGCTGGTGGGCATGCGTAATCGCTTTTTCGCCCCCTTTTACCGCGACATACATCAGCACACCTCCACAACGGTGGTACGCGGCACGGCCATGATCGCTTCGCCGCAGGTGAAGATAAGATCCACGCCCTGCGGAAACGGATGCGGCCGGGTGCGCAGATAGTCCAGCACGCTCTCCGGCAGCTGCGGCGCAATGGCGCGGGTTTCGCGCAGGCCGGGGCCGGAGAGTCGCAGCGTCAGACCGCCATTCAGCGAGGGCACTTCGATAATCAGCGTGGTGCTTTTTTCCGGTGACAGGTTATCCCCCGCCGCAAACGCCGTCGGGTCGGGCTGCGCCGCCGCATGGCTCAGGGCAAAAGGCGCATCCTGCCGGGTGGTGATCGGCGCGCCGGTATGGAAGCGCAGATTGTTGCGCAGCTGTTCGTTGTCGATTTTCGCATCCAGCCAGACCGGACTCTCCTGATCGACCAGCGTCAGCAGCAGCGCCGTGGCCGCCGGCGAGAGCGCACCCCAGCCCTGCTGCAGCGGCAGCGAGACCATCACGCCCGGTTCACTCATCGCCTTCAGGATGCGGCGAAAGGCGCGCTGCGCGTCCGCAACAGGGTGGTTAAAACTAGCCAGTAAAGTCATCAGTTATCTCCGCGAACCAGCGTAAAGAAATCCACTTTGCTGCTGGCGATTTCGCGCGCGCGCAGCTGTCGCTGCTCTTCACGCCACGCCGCCAGCGGGGTAATAATCTTCTCTTCCAGCAGCGGCCGGGTTTCCGGCTGCTGCAACAGTGCATCCAGCAGGGCGCAGCGCTCGGCGTGCGCTTTGTCGCGTCCTAACAGGTAGCTGTATCCCAGGGTGCCGTCGCTCAGCTGCACCACGGCGCGGGTCACCGTGGCATCACCCATCACAAAGCGTTTCCCGGTGGCCCCCATTCGCGCCTGCAGCCGCGTCATGCCGATTTCGGCCGGGCGGATCAGGGTAAACTCGGGGTGAAGATTCAGCGCCTGCCAGTGCGCTTCAAGCCGCGCGGCGTTGCTGTGTGCCAGCACCGACAGCCAGCGCTGGCGATCCGTTTGCTGTTCCATCAGTGCTCCAGAGTCAGTTCGATCATGTCACCGCGGGTCAGGCTGACGGAGTATTCTGCCAGCGCACCATCTGCGGTTTTGTTCAGGGTCCGCACGCAGAGCAGCGGCGCATGGAGTGCGATATCCAGCTGACGGCACTCCTTCGCCTGCGCCCGGCGGGTGCTGATGCGGGTCTGGGTGCGCACCAGCTGCTTGCCGGTGTGCTCCACCAGAAAGTCGTGCAGCGAGCCGCTGTTAAAGCGCTGAAGCTGCGGCCACCAGCTGAGGTCGGCGAGGAAGTGGTTAATCAGGCAGAGCGGCACGCCGTTGGCGCGGCGCAGGGTGCGCAGATGAATGACGTTGTCGCCCTCTTTCACGCCCAGCGCACTGGCCACGTCACTGCTGGCCGGACGCAGCACCGCCAGCAGCCGTTCGCTGGTCGGGTGACTTCCCTGCTCCAGCAGGTTCTGACTGAAGCGCGCCTGGGCATGCAGCGGATAGTCATACGGGCGCATCAGCACCAGGATGCCCACGCCGTGACGGCGTTGCAGCAGCCCTTTCTGCACCAGCTCATCGACGGCCCGGCGCAGGGTGTGGCGATTCACTTCGTAGTGGTCGGCCAGCTGTTGTTCGGAAGGCAGATAGTCGCCGCAGCGGTAACGCTCTTTCAGCGCCTGTTCCAGCTGCGCGGCAACCGCCTGGTAGACAGTGGTCGGATGTCTGGATAACTCCATCACGATGAAATCCTCACGGGTTACGGAGTGGGAACGCAGTGAAAAATCACTGCGGGATGGCGTTACCTTGACGGCTTCAGATGACAGCAGCGTGACGGCGGGGTGAAGGTGCGGTGAATGTGGGAGTGGCGTGTCAGACGCTGCGGGTCAGTCCCCCATCAATCCGGATATTCTGGCCGGTGATGTAGGCGGCACCTTCGGACAGCAGAAAGGCGATCGTGGCGGCCACCTCTTCAGCCTTGCCGTAGCGTTTCATCGGCACGCTCTGGCGGCGTTCGTCGGTGGCGGGCAGCGAATCAATCCAGCCGGGCAGCACGTTGTTCATCCGGACGTTGTCCGCGGCATAGCGGTCGGCAAAGAGTCTGGTGAAGCTGGCGAGACCGGCGCGAAACACGGCGGAGGTCGGGAACATCTCTGTCGGCTCAAAGGTCCACGCCGAAGAGATATTGACGATGGCCCCGCCGCCCTGGGCTGCCATGATTGGCGCCACCAGACGCGCCATGCGCACAGCGCTGAGGAAATAGACCTCCATGCCTGTCTGCCACGCGTCATCCGTCAGATCGGGAATGTCGGCTCGTGGGCCATGACCCGCCGAGTTGACCAGGCCGTCAATCCGTCCCCAGCGCTGCATGACCTGCTCTACCAGCTGCTGCACATCCGCCTGTGACTGATTGGAACCCGTCACACCGATCCCCCCCAGCTGCCGCGCCAGCGCCTCGCCCTTACCGGAAGAGGATAAGATTGCGACGCGGTATCCCTCATCCGCCAGCCTGCACGCGGCGGCTGCGCCCATGCCCGATCCACCAGCCGTAATGATGGCGACTTTTTCTGCGGTCATCTTTTGCTCCTTTTGCTGTGAAAAACGCATCTTCGCAGGAAAGCGGTGTATTATCGCGCGATAAATAAACCTCCGAGCATGTAGAAAAACTACAGGATAACTATGCCACTCTCACGTCGCGGTCTGCCCTCACTGAATGCCCTGCGGGCGTTTGAAGCCGCTGGCCGGAAGCTGAGTTTCCGGGCGGCGGCGGCGGAGCTGGGCGTCACGCAGGGGGCGGTTGCGCAGCAGATTCGCGCACTGGAAGATCATCTGGGCATCCGCCTGTTCAACCGGCTTGCGCGCGGGCTTGCGCTGACGCCGCAGGGGGCAGCCTGGCTTGCTGACGTGACGCGCGCGTTTGATATGCTGGTCGAATCAACGGACCGATTGCTGGCGCGCCCGGATGTGGTGACGATCAGCGTGACGCCGACCGTCGCCGCCAGACTGCTGATCCCCCGGCTGGGCCAGCTTCAGGCAGACCTTCCTGACATTGAGTTGCGCATCGTCGCCACCGAGGCCCTGTCCGATTTTTCCCGTGATCAGGTAGATATCGCGGTGCGGCTGTCTCGAACCGCCCTGCCCGCGACTCTGGAGAGCGCGCTGCTGTTTCGTCAGCATCTGATCGCCGTTGCCAGCCCACATCTTCTGGAGGGGCTCAGCCTGCCGCTGACAGCCCGTCAGATCGCGTCGCTTCCGCTATTGCATGACGCGCATGACGGCTGGCCACGCTTCCTGCAGCAGGAGGGAAAGCTGCCCGGCGCCCGCTTTAACCAGACCACCCTTGCACTGGATGCCGCGATGGCCGGACAGGGCGTGGCGCTGACGAGCCGGGCTTTTGTGCATGCCGATATCAAAGCGGGTCGGCTGGTTGTGGTGGCTGACGCGGGCGATAGCGCAGGTGACTACTATCTGGTGCGCAAACGCACGGATCTGCCTGGCAGGGCTGCGCAGGCGGTGTGGGAATGGTGCCTGGATCATCTCGGCGAATGTCCCTGAACCGCACATCGCCGATTAAACGCGTTAACCTTCTGATTATCCGTTGATCACAGATAATCACTGACTGAACAGATGAAATCTGCTTCCCTCTTCTGTCCGTTAAGCGTCAAGTTTTCTTATGAACACCCGATATTATTATCAGGCTTCTTTCACACAACATGGAGAGAGTAATGATTAGCTCAATCGATAACGGGTTTAAAGAGAGTGACGTTTTCAGCAAGCAGGAGAGTATGCCCAAAACTATTCCGCTTGCCCGGGAGACGGTAAACAGGCTGATTGCAGATGCCCCTTCTTCGACCACACAGCTCAGCAAGGAGGCAATAGATAAAAACCTGAAAGAAGTGATTCAGATACGCAACAGCACTATCGAAAAAAACAGCAGCACGACGAACGGCATTACCAACGATATCGATACCTGGTTTTCCGCTTTACAGTCCCACTCCTCTCTTTCTGAAACCGATATGTCCGGACTGATTTCCGATGCCCTGCACTCCTATACCGGCTCCGGTAACTCCACAACGCTTTCAATGGATCTGGCCGTCACCCAGGGCATGTTAAATAAACTGGTTGAGCGATTTGTTCCTGCGGATCAGCAGGCTGAGAGTTACCGTGAAGTGGAAAAATTTGTGTCAGATAAGGCCTCTGCACAGGATGCTGTCCTGCAGGATCTGACCCAGCGCTCACTGGATATCGCCCGCCAGTACGGCGACACGGCAGGCGTCACGCAGTTTGAGCAACAGCTGGATAGCATCAGTCACGGTGAGCATGCCACGCAGAAAGAACGGGATGCCATGCTCAGCATCACTGACACCACAGCGAGCAGCGCCGGCTGGTTATCCGCCTTCACGCAGCTGGTGCACAACAGCGGTGATAATGATTTTTTCAAACGCATCAGCTATGACCATATTTCACAGCTGGCAACCCGGATCGAGCAGTTCAATAACAAGGCAAACCATTTTGACGCGGGCTTCTCGCTGACGCAATAACGTGGCCTGAGCCGGGTAATGAGGGGTAAGCCTGACGGGCTTACCTTTTCCCGTTGCCGCTGGTTTTCAGCCGACATATGCTGTATCTTTGCGAACTATCGTACTAGTTCACAAGTGCAAAAATGATGTTCGCTACACTTGAAGAGGTCAGAAAAGAGATTGATCGGATCGATGTTCAACTGGTGAGCATGATTGCTCAGCGTGCTGAATGTGTGAAAGCTGCGGCAACGTTCAAAGCCGATCACGCCGCAGTGCGCGCACCAGACCGGGTGCAGCAGGTCATTGATAAAGTCTGCCGACTCGCGGCGGAGAAAGGACTTCCTGAGGTCATTATTGCGAAGGTGTACAGGAGCATGATTGAGGCGTTCATCGAGTATGAACTTGCGCACCATGCGCAGATCGGCAACAACCCACCTGACCCGGTGAATTAATCCCTGCGTGCGTTCGTGTCATTACCGGGACAGAGGCTGTCTGATGGGGCGAACATGGCGACCGTTATCAGCAGCTTGATCGTTTAATGACGGGCGCAGAATGAGGCCGGCGAACCGGCCTCAGGCATGATCAGATGGCGCAATAAACGCGCGCTTCACGTGGCGTGTAGATACCAAACGTCACCACGCCCAGTAAGCCATTAACAAAGGTCTGCTGCACTTCAACCCGACTGACTTTTTCCTGGCCGCCGCAGACCTGCGCCGCATCAATGCTCTTGCGCTGACCGATACCTGAAACAAAGAACGGCTGGCTGGTGGTTTTCGTCGCCGCGCCAACCTGATTCTGTTTCATTACGAAAGTCTGCTGCGCACAGCCGGTTAAACTCAGAGCCAACAGCGCCGCAACACAAAGCTTGTTCATAAATATCCTTATCGTTTGAAATGTACAAATAAATGCTGAGTGAAATCATCACTCAGCCAGCCATCAGGTTATCGACAGCGAAAACGAAAACATTAGAAATATTTTTGAATGAGGACTGTGCTTCTCGCTCGCCGCAGTGACATGCTCCCTGTAAATGAATACAAGCCTATGCAAGCAAATTATCTAAGTGTAATAACAGCCACAGATGTGCTCTTTTCGCTTATAACGGACACTGGCTTGTTCATAAGTCCCTTCGTGCCAGAAGCGGGCGTCCACGCAGCAATCCTGTCATTCCCATGGTTACGTAATGAAACAGATGACTGATAGTGTTTTTATTACGTAAGGTAAATGCTGATTCCGCAGCTAAATAAAGGAAGTAAGCATGGGTAGATTTCAGGGTAAACGTATACTGATCACGGGCGGCACCAGTGGCATCGGGCTGGCAGGCGCTCAGCGTATTGTTACTGAAGGTGGCCACGTAGCCATTACAGGGCTTAATGAAGAAAGGCTTGAACGTGCACGCGGCTTACTTCCTGCGACATCGCTTATTCTGAAAAGTGATGCTGCAAGCGAAGCTGACATAAACGGACTGGGGGAAGCTATCAGAGGCTGGGGTTCACTTGATGGATTATGGCTTAATGCTGGCTTTGCAGAGGTAGGCTCTCCGGAATCTGTCACTGCAGACTCTTTCAATCATATGATGAATGCTAATGTGCGCGGTCCGATGCTACAGCTGGCCGCGCTTTCCAAATCGCTTAATTCTGGCGCATCCGTTCTGGTAACGTCATCCTCATCGGCATATGAAGGTGCGGCAATGACGAGCCTGTATGCAGCGACGAAAGGTGCCGTTATTGCCATGGTCAAAAGTTGGGCATCTGCGCTGGCTGAACGCGGTATTCGCGCCAACACGTTGGTGCCGGGTCCGATTGAAACTAACTTCAGGCATTTTATGCCAGAGACGTCGCGTCAGCAGTTCGAAGAGTTTGTGTTAAGCCAGGTTCCTTTGGGCCGCGTAGGAACAGCAGAAGAGGCCGCTGCAGTTGCGCTTTTTCTGCTATCCGATGACGCATCCTACGTTACTGGCGGCCAGTATTCTGTAGATGGCGGGCTGATTCATTACTGATTGTTAGCGGGTTTCAGGAAATTAGTTGAAATCAACCGAATAATGTCCGCTTTGTGCCAAAAGCGGACATTGAGATATGCTAATTATGATTCGCAGGTCAACTGAAAGATACAACTTGTACATCTACAAACAGCATAAAATATTAATAGAAAAAACTGAGTAAGTAATCGAACCTTTACGCATTTATTAATGCCACTAAGCTTTAATTATTATGGAAATAACTTTGAAATTAACTTACGCCATAAAGAGCTTTTCTTTACAGTGTCAGCCTATAAACTAGCCCAGGATGGATTTCTCAAATCACTCGGTAATAAATATTTGCGATCGTCATCATCGACAACGAAAGCATCGAGCTTGCTCGCTATCTGCAACATTTTACAATACAGGGCCTCACAGGGCTGCTTAGTGTAAATTCGCCCATCACACCATTCAAGCCAGGGTTGATCATGTGGCTGATGGACATTCCATGTAGCAAAGAAATCACCATTCTTTTTATCTATTGATAATTCTTCATCACTATCAACAAGTTGAAGCCATTCTTCACTCTTAATTGGCTCATTTGCACTATCAAACCAATTTTCTGTTCTTACGATATGAAGTTCCCAGCCCATGAACACCTCCATTTTTTATGAATATTACCGTTATTAGAAATGTTTAAGCTAAAGCCTAAGATTTATGTTGTGAGTATGCACCAAACAATACGAGGTCAGCCAACTTTAATGATCAGATATACTTGTAGTCAAAAAAGATTACTCGGACAGAGCGACAGTGACCTTCCCCACTTTGATTTAGTCATTACGAATCTAGTCATTCAACATCAGTTGTGAGAGTTACGGCTAACGTCCGCAGATCGCTCATAACGGACACTAGCCTGCCGAATTCCGCGTTGTGCCAGAAGTGGACGTGAGTATTTGTGTTCAGGATTGCGCCGGGGCGCCCTGACGGAGTGCGGCAAGTAGTCTTATGATAAATAACGCTGTCTGGCTCGCAGAAGAACTCTGGCTGATAAGCGCCAGCCTGCCCGTTAACTTCTCTGTGAAGGAATAATAGCAATGCCCGGTTCACTGGCTTGCCTTATAACCTACAGGGAGCGTTTAATGCAGTTAACGAGAATGAGCTAAGACGATCTGACTAAGGGCGGTGGCGAGGCAAAGCTGCACGTTTACGGCATAGGTACCTTTCCGGTCTTTTCCGGCCAAAAGCCTTATACCAATGATCCAAATTGTACCTACAAGCCTGACAGTGCCATTCCGATCGGGCGCTACTGGATAGTTCCGCGTCCTGAAGGCAGTATCGCTAACCGGATCAGAGGATGGGCCGTCGACACCTGGAACAGCTCAAATCATTCAGAGTGGTTTGCGCTGTTTAATTCGGAAACGATGAGTGATTCCATCTTCATCAATGGCGTTGCCCGCGGCGGTTTCCGCCTGCATCCTCTTCGTCCAGACGGCTCCGGAGAAAGTGAAGGGTGTATCACCTTCGTACGGCGTACTGATTTCTATACGGTAAGACAGGCGCTGCTCCGGAGAAAAAAAATTCGCGTGCCGGGTTCGAGAAACAGCCTGATGGCATACGGCTATGTTGACGTTCAGGGAGAAAGTAACTTTGCAAACTGCAAAATTCGCTAGAAAAGCAGCGGTTTTTTTCGTCTGCTTTATTGTAGCCTTTATGGTTTCGCGTTACGGGATGCCACTCTATCCGCTGACGGCGTGGCTCGTTGAGCATTCTCACCAAATTTTCAGCAGTTATCAGGATGACGTATACGAAGCTGGTACGGATCCGGTTACGTTCTTTTCCCTTTTGATCGTTATCGCGTTTTACGCTTTAGCCATATATTGGTTAGTTAAAATGGCAATTAAAAAAGTAAAACGTGGATAGGCGGCTTGCAGTAAAAAACGGCGGTTTTATACTGCCCTGCACTTTTGTCTGAAAAAGCAATACCAAAAAGGGTTCGCGAGCGGGTTGTTATATTTATTATGGCAGAACGTCCCTGCTGCTATCATTTGACGTCCGCTTTTCGCTCACAACAGCCCCTCACTGATTAATTGTGCCAAATCAACAAAACCTGTCAGCTAAAGTCTGAGCTGACACACCTCCATACGAGTGTGAACACGGTCAATATGCGACGCTTACTGATAAATAGCCTGTGGAAGCGAAAGCATTTTGACTGGTAAGGCGTGATGGGACTGCCCTGAGTAAATGCTGGAACCCGGTCTGCAGTGATACCATCGCGGAAGACACGGCTGAATTTTATATGCGTCTGCTGCTCCCCCACCCGTCCCGATGTGAAAATTAACGGCTTCAACGGTGGCCTGCTGTACGGCGTACCGGGCGGTTATGAGTTTTATATCGCGCAGTACGGCGTGAAGAGGCCGGTGGGATATGCTCTGGAGGTGACTGATGGCGTGCCGGACTTTCTGGTGATGGCTTTTGATACCCTTGGTCTCCGTCGGACGGCCGGGTGTTTGAAGCCCCTTTTTAAGAAATCTGCACTTTATCTGAGAAGTCAGCTGAGCCTGCTGTCGGGGGAAAATACCGCGAATAATAGAAGAGATAATGGCGATGGCTTCAGGGCTGGCGCTGCCGGAAAGAACAACGCGACATTACCCCAGGGCAGTAAAAAAGAGGCCGCAACGTTATCTGTCGCGGCCCCCAGTAAGCTCTTAACTGACAGGTATTACGTCATTCACGAGCTTTTTATCTCTGCACTTAAGCTGCATCGACGCGGAATTGCTGTGCCCGCTGCGCGAGGCGATCAGAGAGTTCACGCAATTGCGTAGCAGAATTGACCTGATGGGCGTTGAGCGCTTCGTTTTGCTGCAGCTGGTTACTCATCTCCACCACTTCTTGCGCAATTTTACTGACGCGATGACTTTGCGCGATGCTATTTTGCTGTAACTCATCCAACTGTGTTACTACCCCCGAAACCGCGCCACTGATTTGCGTGAACAGCACTTCCAGCGCCTTAACTTTGTCAAAACCATCATTCACATGCTGCTGAGTGTGCTGAATTAAACCATCAATCTGACGTGTTGATTCACCACTCTTTTGCGACAGCAGTCCCATCTCTTTGGCGACAACGGAGAAACTGCGGCCGTACGTTCCGGCGTGAGCGGATTCAATGGCGGCATTTAACGACAGTAATCGGGTTTGCATTGACAGACTATCCAGCATGGCGACAATCCCGGCGATATCGCCCGAGGCAGCAACGATCTGTTGCATTTTAAGTTCCATATTGTCGACTTCCGCGACGCAATTGCGCATCAGAGCATCAGCTGACTGCGCCTCCTGTGTGGCCTGCTGCGAGAGCTGTGCACCAATTTCGACTTCTTCAGACACGCGGTATAAACGCTGTGACAGATAGTGGAAGCTGGCATTCTGCGCCTGATGTTGCTGCATGAACTGTTCGTTATGCTGCTGCATATCTTCTGCACCGGCCGCCACGCTGACCGCAACATTATTAATGTCACTGACAATCTGCTGCAGACCGAAGCGCATCGATTCGATCGACTGAAACAGCTGGCGCGTCTCTAAACACTGGCGACCCGGCGTGTCATGGTTCGGTATCAGGTCGCCTGTTGCAATCTGTTCCAGCTGTCGGTTGGCTCGTCGAAGCGGCAATAGCACGCCGCGCATCAGCAGGCTGGAGGCCAGCACCAGTAGCGCCATCAAAATGGCACTGACGAACAGCGACATATTGCGGCTCTGCTTCAGTGTACTGAGGGTAAGTTGATTCACGCTGCTCAACTGATGGTTGGCCTGTTCAAGCTCGCTGAACCAGGCATCGTTAAACTGCTGCTGGAATGCCTGCATCGGCACAATAAAAAAGGCATTAATGTCATTGGCCGCTAACCCTTTCAACTGCTCTTGCAAACCTTCCGCTAACATCGCGAAGTCCTGAGCCAGGGGGCTGTCCGCTTTAGCATGGTAGGCGGTGAACAGCGACTGGGCTTTTGTTAACGAATCCCTGGAGGCGGCCGCCAGACTTTTCCAGCTATCGACCGAGCCGCTTTGCTGATCCTGCATTAAATAGATACCGGCGCGGTGGCTGTTATCACTGGCGGTGAGCAACTCGATACGTGCTTTATCCAGCAGGGCCAACCTTTCCCGCAGTTGATTGCCTTGCTCAAGTGAAATTTGCGTCTGATTAACGTGATTACTGAGCAGCAGTACGCCCGCGAACTGAAGTAAACAAAACAGCACGATAAACAGCAAAAACTGGCTGCGAAGGCTGGTGAGCCAAAGCGGCATACGCCAGGTAAGACGCATGCGTAAACGTAGCGGTAACGAGATTACAGAAAGGAGTGACATCTAACGGCCCCAAAAAAAATAAAAAAGAGTATTGGGAGTGGGCATGACAATTTGGTGACAGCGGACGCGATTCAGCGCAAAACAGCATAATGCGCGGCCTTAAAAAAAATTATGGCCCTGTGACGCTAAGTTTTTTGGCTAAGATGTTGTTCGATGAGCGGCAAAAGTAGCTGCTCCACAGCAATAAAAACCGGAACCACCATGGAGTTTCCAAGCTGCCCGTACGCCTGAGTATCCGAGACCGGAATACGGAAATGGGCTTTGTTCCGTAGCCTCAAACCCCATCAGTCCGCTGGCTGAACATTCTGCCAGCGCGGCGGCTTCCCTTGAGGAGCAAGCTTTCCTTCTGCGTCAGGCCGTTGCGATCTTTAAAGCCGGCAGGTCTGACGAAGAACTTACTGAAGTTGTAACCCCTGTAAAAGCTGTAAAAAAGACGAGCGTGATGACCACAAAAAGCTCATAGCGGCCGTTGCGGCGCAACGGTCTGTCCAAGACAGAAGCGGATGTTTCCAGCATTGCATTTACTAATCCGCGTAGAACAGATCTTACCGCGTAGTAATGCAAACATGCCGGAATCATCAGGGACGTCTTTTTAAGATACGAACAGGGAAAGGTGCCGGAAACGGCCGTCAGGCAGCAAACAGGCGCTGAGAAGTCTTAATATAAATATCACTATTGAGGTAAAGGGAGGATATTCAAAACTTGTTTTCAGCATTTGAATATCCCGCCATCTGATTTATTCGTTAAGCGACATATCGAATTAGCCGGTTTTGAATGAATCAACCACACGATTCAGATTCACGGTTTCACTCTCAACAAGCATTACTGCTGATGAGGTCTCTTCAGCCAGCGCAGAGTTTTTTTGGGTAACAGTGTCAAGTTCAGAGATAGCAATATTGATTTGCTCAAGCCCCTTGCTTTGCTCATCCGTAGCGGTTCTGATGTTGTGCATTACATCATGTATCTCCAGTATCGCATCATAAACGCCTGAAATTGAATCCTGAGCGACATCAGATAGCTTTGCACCTTCTTCAATTTCCGTTACTGAATCGCTAATAAGATCGCTGATTTCCTTCGCTGACGATGAGCTTTTTTGCGCAAGATTCCTGACTTCTCCGGCTACGACAGCGAATCCTTTGCCGTGCTCGCCCGCCCTGGCTGCCTCAACGGCCGCATTCAGTGCCAGGATATTGGTCTGAAAAGCGATGCTTTCAATAATGCCGGTAATATCATTAATTTTTGACGATTTTTCCTGCATGGTTTTCAACCTGTCTGACAGTGACAGGACTACGGATTTACCCTGTTCAGACTTTGTTCTGGTGTCGTTAATCAGTTCAGAGACATCAGCAGAGTTTTGCGCGTTATTTTTAACCGCCACAGTCATTTCCTCCATACTGGATGCTGTCTGAACAATAGACGCTGCCTGCTGTTCCGTGCGGGCTGAAAGTTCGTTATTGCCTGAACTCACCTCACTGATACCCTTGACAATATTCAGTGACCCCTCTTTTATCTCGGAAATTACCCTGATAAGGCCTGACTGCATCTCACTGAGTTTAAAGAATAATCCCCCTATTTCAGTTTTGCGAGGGAATTCTGTTTTAACCTCACTGGTAAGATCGCCTGACTGAATACGTTCCAGTTGCGCATAAACCTGTGACAGGGGTTGGATAAGCACGTTTTTAAACACCCTGATAAGTCCGAAAATAAATATGAGATTGAAAATTATCATTCCATAGAAAAACACAGTCACCTTAGAGTAAGTCTCGCTGCTTTTTTCGGAAATATGGACGCTGATATCTGCCACCCTGCTTCGCCATGCATCATAATCGCTTTGCATTTTATCCTTATAGGGGCCGGCATTAATCGAGAACATAAGGTTGGCATCCTTCTTATAGCCATTATTTAACGACTGCTGCAAAATGGCTGAATATGCCTGAAAGCTTTTCTGGAGAGATTTTTGTATATCTTCTGGCACTCCCCTGATATCAGCCAGTTGCTGATAGCTGGAAAAATCTTTTCTGGACTGACTAAGGATCTTTTCTCCATGGGCAATAAAATAATTTACTTTTTCACTGCCCGGACCATCTTTTATCAACCACAGAGCAATCCGGTTAGTATCTGCTCTCACCTCGTTTAACTGCGTCCAGATGTCGCTCAAAAGCCGTACTTTTTTACTCACAACGTCAGCGTTTCTGAAATTATCTCTGTCAGACTTTAAATAGTTGAGAAATACTAATCCTACGCAAAGCTGAATAACGATGATGAATATGCCACTGGTGAGCAGTACTCTTGAAAGTTTAAATTTTCTGATGACCGACATTTTAATCTCCCTCTAAAAGATAAAATTTCTATCGGCAGCGTTACTGGTAACATTAGCTTTTTCTGATGAGATGAATGCACTATTAATTTGAGAAAATGCTGATAAAACAACCGAATTACTTTATTGTTATCTTTAAATTAAATTTGTTACATTCTTATTAAAAATAAATGCGAAGGTATTTTACGTGCAGGCAGGATAAAATTTTGAAGATTTGTTTTTTTACAGTAACCCAGTCTCTTAATAAGAAAAACGCTTTGAAATGTAACGAAGGTATGTATTTAAATATCTGTATGTAAGCAGACGTTTACTCTGGGTGGTTTCTGGCAAATTAATAAAATGTATATGACTGACTTCGTTCGAAAGGCTCAGGAAACACTGCCAGAATCTGCTTCTCGCTCATAGCAGACACAACCCTGCTAACAGCACCTGTTCTGTGGCTACGCTCTGTAACACCCTTACGAACGTCCGCTATCCACGGGATGTGCATCCGCCTGATGTGAATTTTCTGCACCGCCACTCAGGTATCTGCACCCGAAGCACCCAGAAGGCACAAATGAGCCTGTTACGGCTCATTTGTGTCATTCAGGGGTGACGATCACCTTGGAGCGCTCAAAACACTCAGTCCGCCATGCCTGAAACCTGCTCAGCCACTCCTCTCTCTCCCTTCTCACGCCCGCTATCCGTCAGCGATGCCCTTACCTGCGGCAGGCTTTCCGGGTAGTTCTGCTGAATAAACTCGATCATCTTTTCCCGCACATAGCAGCGTAAATCAAAGGCGATTGGTGAGTTCTGCGCGGTCATCAGCATCCTGATGGTCATGGTTTTCTCGGTGGTATCGGTCACCTGAAGCACCTGAGTTTCCCCATCCCAGAGTCGGGTTTCGCTCAGCACCTTTTCAAAGTGCGTCCGCAGAGGCTCAAGCGGCATTGAGTAGTCCACATAGAGAAAGACCGAACCGAGAATCTGAGCGTTGTTGCGCGTCCAGTTCTGGAACGGATTCTCGGTAAAGTAGGTGATTGGCAGCACCAGGCGGCGCAGATCCCAGATCCGCACGACCACATAGGTCAGGTTAATCTCCTCAATCCAGCCCCACTCTTTCTCTACCACCACCGCATCATCAATTTTAATCGGCTGGGTAAAGGCGATCTGGATACCGGCGAACAGATTGACCAGCGACTTCTGTAGCGCAAAACCTATGATAATCCCCGCCACACCGGCCCCTGCCAGGATGGTGGTGCCAAATTTACGCACGCTCGGGAAACTCAGCAGAATCAGCGACAGGCAGAATAACACCAGAATGACAATAACCACTTTTTTGACGTAGATAATCTGTGTGCGGATTTTACGCGCGCGCAGATTATTAGAGATATTGATGTCGTAGCGGATATAAAGCATATCCTGCGCCACATTGGTCAGGCGTATTAATACCGAGCAAAACGACATAATAATAAAGACATTGATGATATTGGTAATTAAATCCAGCGAGTCAGGATGGAAGTTAATGTAATTAAGACCCACATTGATCATTAATAACGGGATGAAAAAGAACATCGACCCACTGAGGTGCTTCTCCAGCGATTTGAACAGCTTCCTGTCGCGACTCTGCCAGTAGCGGATAAACGCGAGCAGGATAAGACGGCCCAGGAAACCCAGTACAAATGAAAGCGAGACGAGTAATACAACAGGTACCCATGACGGGAAACCAGATAACTCACCGAATAACAATGGCATTATTTTCCCTTTTAGTAAGCTGACAACACCGGGTTGTCAGATAAGTGACACATGCAGTAACCGTTGTCTTCACGGTCATCCGTCTGTAATACAATCAATGGGTTCAAGTATGAACCATACCTGCAAAGTTGACAGGAAAAGCCTCGGCAGCCCGCGCCCCTGATGCGCCTCTTTTGCTTTTCAGCCAGGGCGGACAGTGACAGAAGTTGCCTGCGGCCCTGGCCAATATCATTAACCCGCCTGATATAACCGTTTCGCTTTTCTGACCCTTTTCGTTCCTTTGGGACAACAAAAATTGCTGCCGTACTCACTATAACCCCCGCTAAATGTAGACGACAGAGTCTTGTCTGCTAATTTTAAACTGTGCCCCGCCGTCGCTGAGAAAAACAACAATATGATTAATAGCATTAAACTTTCTGCTGATTTCCGCCGCAGTTTTCTGTGTGAAGTGCTGGTACCGCTGGTCGCCATCCTGCTGCTCACCTTTGCGGGTGCCGGCACGGCGCTGTTTATCGGCACCTCGCTCACTAACGCCGAAGCCCGGCAGCAACAGCAGCGGATGATTGAAGCCTCGTTTTCGCAGAGCCTGAATGAACATCTGCGCCAGCTGCACAGCCTGTCGCGCTGGGCGCCGCTTGAGCAGCACCTCTCAGCGAGCAACAGCGACCGCTGGCTGGATGAGAACATCGATGAATGGCTCTACGAAATGTTCGGACATCAGCTGATTATGGTGCTGGATCAGCAGAACCAGATCTTCAGAGTCTGGCGCGAGGGCCAGCCGGTCGCTGCGCCGGATAGCGATCTGCTGGCGGGTGAGGTGTTGCAGAGTACGCTGGTCACCGATCCGGCGCGCCCGGACAGGGCCGACTATGCACGGGTCACGAACCGTGCCGCCGCCCTGGCCGTCGGCAATATTCAGCAGGAGAGCCGCACCCTGCCCCGTTTCCGGCTGGTGAGCCTGAAATTTCTGGATGATGGCTATCTGGCGAGCCTGGCGGAACGCAATCAGCTTCAGGACCTGCACTTCACGGACGGCACAGCGCAGCCAGGCAGTGCAGCGCGCTATCTGCTGGTGGCGCAGGCGGGCGATCCGGTGGGGTATCTGGAGTGGGTCCCCTCCCGTCCCGGTGCACAGATGCTGCGGACCATCGGCCCCTCAACCGGGCTGGCGGTGCTGGCGATCTCCCTGCTGTGTCTCTATATGGTGTGGCGGCTCTGGCATTCGCTGGTCAGCCTGTCGCAGTCGATGCTGCGGCTCGGCGCCTCAGAGGCGCAGGCACAGCATCTGGCGTTTCATGATGTGCTGACCGGTCTGCCCAATCGCGCGCTGGTTGAAGAGCGCATGACGCAGGCACTGGCGCTGGCGACGCGTCACGATCAGCGGGTGGCCCTGCTGCTGATCGATCTCGACCGCTTCAAAACCATCAACGACACCTATGGTCATCACGCTGGCGATGAGCTGATCATCGCCGTGGCGCAGCGCCTGAGCCGGATCGTGCGCGCCAGCGACACCGTGGGACGCATCGGGGGTGATGAATTTATTGTGGTGATGCCGGATGTCGAAAACCTGGGCCAGGCGCAGAGTCTGGCCCAGCGCATCGTCGACGAGCTGGCCCTGCCAGTGACGCTGTTTGGCAGCGAGGTATGGAGCGGTGCCAGTATCGGGCTCTCCCTCGCGCCCAGAGACGGTATCGATCGGCTGGAGCTGATGCGCAAAGCGGATATCGCGCTGTATGAAGCCAAAAGCGGCGGGCGTGGCAAATATCGGCAGTTTGAACGGGCGATGGATGAGTCGGTGCGCACCCGCCAGGCGATTGCAGCGGATCTGCGCTCGGCGCTGCAGAGCCGTCAGGGGCTGGAGGTGTGGTATCAGCCGCTGATGGATATCGGCGGTCAGCAGATGGTCGGCATTGAGGCGCTGCTGCGCTGGCACCACCCGACACGCGGCCTGATCGCACCCGGTGAGTTTATTGCGATTGCCGAAGAGACCGGCCTGATTATGCCATTGGGTGAGTGGGTGCTCGCTGAAGCCTGTGCCACGCAGCAGCGTTTCCCGACGCTGCTGGTGGCGGTCAACGTCTCGCCCGTGCAGTTCCGATCGGCGGGCTTTGTCGAGCGGATTATGGCGATTGTCAGCCAGCACGGCGGCGACCCGAGGCGTCTGGAGCTGGAGATCACCGAAGGCGTGCTGATTGAGGATGAACGGGAGGCGCGCGCGATTATCGTGGCGCTGCGTGAAGCGGGTTTCCGCATTGCGCTGGATGATTTCGGCACCGGCTACTCCAGCCTTAACTATCTGAGTACCTTCCCGGTCGATAAAATCAAAATCGATCGCTCTTTCACCCAGTCGCTGGGCGTGGCAGAAAATTCCGTGGCGATTGTGGAGTCGGTGGTGAAACTGGGGCATGCCATGGGCCTGATGGTGACGGCGGAAGGTGTCGAGACGCCGGGACAGATGTCGGCGCTGGCGGATGCAGGCTGTAATCAGTTGCAGGGCTATCTCTTCAGTCAGGCGGTGCCCGCCGATCAGCTTGCGGCGCTGATGACCTCCGCCGCGCCAGAGACGACGCCGCAGGCGTAACGGCCGGAAGGATAGCCTGAACGCATCGGTGCGCCCGGGCTATCCGTATCAGAGTCAGATCGCTAAGCGCCCAGGCTGTCCAGCAGCGCCGCAGACGAGGCGACCGCGCCGAAAATGCCGCCCTGCATATGGATCATGCTCAGCGCCGCCTCGTGGTGACGCCGTTCAGTTGCCGCGCAGCAGTCGGAGAGCACCAGACACTCAAAGCCGCGATCGTTGGCTTCGCGCAGCGTGGTGTGAACGCAGACATCCGTCGTGATGCCGGTCAGGATCAGATTGCGGATGCCGCGGCTGCGCAGAATCAGCTCCAGATCGGTGGCGTAAAACGAGCCTTTGCCCGGCTTATCCACCACCACTTCGTCCGGCAGCGGCGCCAGCTCCGGGATAATCTCCCAGCCCGGTTCACCCCGCACCAGAATGCGGCCACACGGCCCCACATCGCCAATCCCGGCATTCATCCGCCGCGACCGCCAGCGCTTATTGGCTGGCAGGTCACTGAGATCGGGCCGGTGCCCTTCGCGGGTATGAATAACCGGAAACTGCCGCGCACGCATCGCGGCCAGCACCTGCTGCAGCGGGGCGATGGGCGCACGGGTCAGGCTGACGTCATAGCCCATGCTATCGACATAGCCACCCACGCCGCAGAAGTCGGTCTGCATATCAATGATGATCAGGGCAGTGTCAGCCGGGGTAAAATGGCCATCGAACGGCCAGGCGTAGGGGGTGGAATTAACGCTGTAGTCGGGCATGACTGTTCTCCATTTCCGGGCGCGGCATGCGCAGTTTGCTAATCAGGCTGTAACTGAGGGCGGCCGTGACCAGGCCAATGACGGCTTCACCGAACTGCGGAAAGGCCACATGAGCGATCACCGCACAGAGGCTGCCAATCGCCCAGGCGGCGAACGCGGTACCGCGAAAACGCTGTGCCGGACGCTGTTCGCTGATGCGCGCCATGAAGATCAAATCCACGATCATCACCGCGCCAAACGGCGGCACCACGATGCCCAGCAGGCTGAGCCACTCCAGGAAGTAAGACCAGACTCCCGCCAGTGCCAGCACGCCGCCGATGCCACCCAGAATCAGCGTCCAGAGCCGCATTTTGCTGCTGAAGAGATGACTGAATCCCACCGCGCCGTTGTAAAGACAGTGTGTGCAGACCGATCCGAGGTTAATGAAGACAAACAGACAGGCGACCACCGAGAGAAACGCGCTGTGGCCCATCAGCATCGGCAGGAAGTTTCCGCCGTTGGTCAGCGGGTCAACCGCCGCGCCCACCGCCACAATCACCACGCCGAACAGGTAGGAGATCACGTTGGCAACCGGGAAAGCGGAAAAAGCCGCGATCACCGCCGAGCGGCCATTCTTCGACCAGCGGGTAAAGTCCGCGGTCATGGTGCCGGAGTCGGCGAAACCGGCGACCACCATCGTGACCGCGGTGCCCATACTCATGGCACCCGCCGCGCTGGCGCTGCCCTGCCACTGCGTGACGACGGCGAAATCATGATCCCGCCCTATCAGCCACAGCGCCACGATGCCGAGCACCACAAACAGCGGCGCGGCGATCATCCCCAGCACCGACAGCGCCCGCACGCCCAGAAAGGTAATGCCGGTGTAGAGCAGCATGGCAAAGGCCGTCACCGCCAGCGCGTTCCAGCCAAAGGTCTGATTAATTACCGTGCCGGTGAGGCCGGTCTGAAAGGCATACCAGCCGATCACCACCGTCGAGAGAAAACCGGAGACCAGGATATAACCTTTGCTGCCAAAGGTGCGCCGGGCCTGCAGGGCGAAATTCATGCCGCTGTTGCCGGCGAACCAGCTCAGCGCACCGACATAGGCGAACAGCACCAGATTTCCCAGCAGAATGGCGATCAGTGCAGGCCAGAAGCCCAGATGCCAGGTGATGATGCCGCCAAATAACGCATTGGTGAGGATCATCGGAAAACCGAACCAGACTGCCGAGACCGAGCGGGTGGAGTGACGATGCGACACTGGCACCGGCTGGTGTTCAAACTCCTGCTCCAGCGCAGGTGAAGACGATGTTTTCATTGTGTGATTCCCGGTTGAAGGTGATTCCACGGCTGAATGCGCTCGAAAGCGGCACTGGCAGCCAGCACTAAGGCATCATCAAGATGCCGTCCGACAATCTGGAGACCCACGGGCAGGCCGCGGGCGGTAAAACCGGCGGGCACCGACGCCGCGGGCTGACCAGTGAAGTTGAACGGATAGCAGAATGAGAGCCAGTGATCGCTGCGGACCATGCGCCCCGCAATGATTTCCGGCCCCTGGCTTCCCAGCGGAAACGGCGGCACTGCCAGCGTCGGAGTGATCAGCAGGTCGTAATGCTGCATAAAGCGCCACAGGCTGTTGCTGACCGCTTTGCGCACCGCGATGGCGTCAGTGAAGTTTTCCGCCCGCCACTCACGCTGCAGCATGGCGATCAGATGGGGTGACATGGCGCTGCCCTGCTCCGCCATCATCTGACGCATGCCGGTAAGATCGCTCTCCATCGCCACCAGCGCACCGAAAGCGGCGGCCGGATCGCTGAAGCCAGGATCGGCCAACTCCAGTTCCGCGCCGGTTTCAGCGGCAAAGCGCTGCACGGCCGCACTGACCACCGCCCGCACTTCCGGGTCCACCGCGACATAACCCAGGTCTGCGCTGAACGCGATGCGCAGTTTGCTGGCTGGCTGCCGGAGCGCGCCCAGCCAGTCAACGTCGCTGCAGGGGATGGAGTGACGATCCCGCATGTCCGGGCCCGCCATCAGTGACATCATCAGGGCGGCATCGCGCACGGTGCGCGTCATCGGGCCGATGTGCTCCAGCGACTCCCAGCTCGACACGCCGGGATAGCGTTCATCGCGGCAGCCGGGCCAGAGCGGCACCCGCCCCATCGACGCCTTGAAACCAAAGATGCCGCAGTGCGCCGCCGGAATGCGAACCGATCCGCCCCCATCACTGCCCAGCGCAATCGGGCAGAGCCGCGCCGCAACGGCCGCACCGGAGCCGGCACTGGAGCCGCCGGGCGTCATCTCAGTATTCCAGGGATTACGCGGCGACGGAAACAGCGGATTGTGCCCGACCGCGCTGTAGCCAAACTCCGGTGCGGTGGTTTTACCCAGCAGAATGGCATCGGCGGCCAGCAGGCGTTCCACCGTGATGTCATCCTCTTCCGGCACGAAATCCCGGTAAGCCGCCGAACCGGAGGTGGTTCTGACACTGGCCGTGCAGATCAAATCCTTCACCGCCAGCGGCACCCCTGCCAGCGCGCCCAGCGTCTCTCCGCGAGCGCGACGGGCATCCAGCGCCCTGGCCTGCGCCATCGCCAGTTCGGGTGTGGGGGTACAAAAGGCCTGTATTGCCGGTTCCCGTTCCGCCAGTCGCTCCAGTGCGGCCCCGGTCAGCTCGCAGGCTGACACCTCCCCGCTGCGGATAAGTGCGGCCATCGTGGTGGCATCTTCGTCTAATAAGGAGTCAAACATGGATTACCTCGCCAGAATTGTACCCGTCAGGTAGTGCATGAACCGTGCCAGCTGACACCAGGCCGGGCGCTCTGAAGCAGGGATGCCAGATGGAATACGGCCTGGGATACAAGATCGAATTCTTATGGTGGCGGACGGGCTTGCCTGTTTATTTTTTCAGCACGATGATGGCGCAGGTCTGCGCGATAAGGGGGCGTGACTGGTGAATGGTCTGGCAGAGAGGTGTTTGAGGGTCTGGCGTGCCTGGTAAGCTAGAAGAACTGAACGCACGCGAAAGGCAGGAAGCTAACATCCCCGATTAGCGCTTAAAGGCCCATATACGGGCCTTTCCTGTTTTTAAATCGCTTCTGGTTTAACCGCAGCGGCTTCATGCCACCTGCAACTCACTGCGATTCCGGAAAATCGGTCTCCACCGATGTCTGTTTCCACGCCTCAATCTCCGCCAGCCGCTCTTTGAGTTTGCTGGTCACGGCGTCATGGCCCCAGGCTCCCATCACCAGATGCCGGGGCGGATGATCATGTTCAGTAATTGCGATCATCGCTGCGGCGGCGCGTGCCGGATCGCCCTTCTGCGTGCCGCTGTAGTCGGCGGTGGCTTTCATTCGCGCGGCGGCGGTCTCTGCATAGTCCGGCAGCGTGCTTGGCGTCTGATGCAGCGAGCGTCCGGCCCAGTCGGTGCGGAACGGGCCTGGCTCGACGCAGGTAACATGAATGCCCAGCGGCCCGGCCTCCTGGGCCAGCGCATCGGACCAGCCCTCCACCGCATGTTTGCTGGCGGCGTAATAGCCTGAGCTGGCAAAGCCGATCAATCCGGCCACCGAGGTAATGTTGATAACGTGCCCCCTGCGCGCCTGGCGCATCGCGGGCAGCACGGCGCGCGTCAGGGCAAACAGACCGAAGACGTTAGCGTCAAACTGGGCGCGGATTTCGCTCTCCACCCCCTCTTCAATCGAACTCTGATAGCCGTAACCGGCGTTGTTCACCAGCACGTCAATCGTTCCGAACGCACCGATGGCCGCCTGCACCGCCTGATCGATACTCGCCTGCTGCGTGACATCCAGCGCGACCGCCAGCGCATTATCATGACCTTCCACCAGATCGGCCACGGCCGACAGGTTCCGGGCCGTCACCACCACGTTAAAACCTCGCGCGATAGTCTGCTGCGCCAGTTCCCGACCAAAACCGGTCGAACATCCTGATATAAACCAGACTGGGCCTGATTGAGCCGCCATAGTAGGACTCCTGTTGCGTTTGATGAAGCGATAAGACCCGGATACGAACGTATCCGGGGAGAGACAGATAAGGCTAGCGAGGCGCCATCGCCTGGCTTAGCCCTTCGTGCTTTTATGAAAAAGCTGGCTGGCGGTGTCGCTGATGATCTGCGCTGCGCCGCGATCGCCCTTCGCCATGGAGGCCATAAAGGCTTTTGCCTGTTTAAAGGTGATATGCGGCGGTAGCGGCGCCACTTCCGGATCGGTTTTCACCTCAAGCAGGACCGGGCGATCGGCGCTGAGCGCCTGCTGCCAGGCCCCCGCGAGGTCGTCAGGGTTATCCACGAAAATACCGACCATGCCCAGCGAGCGGGCAAATTCCGCGTACTTCACGTCCGGCACCTGCTGCGAGGCGTCAAATCGGGGGTTGCCCTCCATCACCCGCTGCTCCCAGGTCACCTGATTGAGATCTTCGTTGTTAAACACGCAGACGATCAGGCGCGGATCTGCCCACTGCTGCCAGTATTTCTGGATGGTGATCAGTTCAGCCATGTTGTTCATCTGCATGGCGCCGTCACCCACCAGCGCCACCACCGGTTTATCCGGGTGCGCAAATTTCGCTGCAATGGCGTAAGGCACCGCCGCGCCCATGCAGGCCAGCCCGCCGGAGAGCGAGGCCCGCTGCCCCTGTTTGACGCGATAGTCGCGGGCAAACCAGTTGGCACAGGAACCGGAGTCAGAGGTGACAATGGCGTTGTCCGGCAGCTGCGGGGACATCTCCCACACCACCCGCTGCGGATTGACCGGGTTCGCCGGTGCCATCGCGCGCTCCTCCATCAGCGTCCACCAGTCACGCACCTGAACCGCAATCCCTTCCTGCCAGCTGCGATCCTCTTTGTGCTCCAGCAGCAGCAACAGCGCGCGCAGGGTTTCTGCCGCATCGCCGTGCAGATTCACTTCGCTGGGGTAGCGCAGGCCGAGCATGGCGGGATCGATATCGATCTGCACCGCTCGCGCCTTGCCCTCCTCCGGCAGAAATTCGGTCCAGGGGAAGCCGCTGCCGATCATCAGCAGGGTGTCGCAGTTCTGCATTAAATCGGATGAGGGTTTGGTGCCGAGCAGGCCAATCGAGCCGGTCACAAAGGGCGCATCGTCCGGCAGCACATCTTTGCCCAGCAGCGCTTTTGCCACACCGGCCCCCAGCACATTGGCGACCTGCACCACCTCGACAGCGGCATTGCGTGCGCCTGCCCCGATCAGAATCGCCACTTTTTTACCGGCGTTGAGCACCTCAGCGGCGCGTTGCAGATCCTCCTCATAGGGGATCACTTTCGGCCGCTGATAGCCACTGCCGGAGTGGGTGAAGCCGTGCAGGTGCTGCGGCGGCTGCCAGGCTTCATCCTGAATGTCTTTCGGCAGGATCACCACCGCCACGCCATTCTGCGCTTTGGCAATCCGCACGCCACGATCAAGCAGGTGACGCACCTGCGCCGGGGTGGCGGCTTCCTGAACGAAGTTCGCCACATCCGAGAAGATGCGGTCCAGGTTCATCTCCTGCTGATAACTGGCCCCGCGCGCGGTCGCTTCCGCCTGTCCGGCAATCGCCAGCACCGGCGCATGGTCCATTTTTGCGTCATAGAGCCCGGTCAGCAGATGGGTCGCACCCGGCCCGCCGGTTGAGAGGCAGACACCCAGCTCACCGGTGAATTTCGCGTGACCGGCCGCCATAAAGGCGGCCATCTCTTCGTGCCGCACCTGAATAAATTCGATGCCGTCCCCTTTGGCGTTCGCGCGTTGGATGGCCCCCAGCACGCCATTAATCCCGTCCCCCGGATAGCCGTAAATGCGGCTCACACCCCACTCTTTCAGGCGCTGGACAAAAAAATCACTGGTTTTCATGCTCATCGTCGCGGTTCCCCTTGTAGTCCATGCAGACTTAAAGCGTAGTCGACGATGCGCCATCGCCGTTAATTGTTCGCCATAGCCGGGTAGCGCTGACGCAAATCACTGAATATCTGCGCCATGTCCGCCGTTTCGCCTGCCTCTGCGACCGCCCGGAAAACCTGGGTTTTCAGGAAGTGACGCCAGCTGACCGGCGCGGCGGCAAGAAAGGTGGTCAGTGACTGATAGCGCTGCGGTGTCCAGAGTTTTTCAAAGCGCTGACGCGCCTCGCCATGCTCAAAATGGTGCGTGACCCGTTGCGGCATGGCAGCACGCAGTTGCTCAGTCGCGACCCGATCCACGCGGTTATTCACCACCACCACGCCATACTGCGCCCTGGCGGCGTCGAGGCTGAGGTAACCGCAGCGCACATCCTGCAGGACCGCCTCCGCATCGCGCTGTGACGGCAACCCGTAGCCCCCGGCACCCGGCCCGCGGACTTCGACCACGTCCCCCGGCTGGCAGTGGATCACATCGGTGTTGCCATGCCGGATGACCTCGCCGTTGCGCCGGGTCTGGAAGTGGGAGAGCGCCCCGCTCTGTCCGCCCACCACCCCCGCCGAGGCGAAGACCGAGCGGTTGCGGTTGCGCGCGGTAATCGTGGTGTTGGGCGAGAAGATCTCGAACGCCATCTCTGTCGCCAGGCCGCCGCGATAGTGACCCGCCCCGGCACTGTCCTGCGCCAGGCCGTAGCGGTGAAAACGGATCGGCACTTCTGCCTCGTTAATCTCAATCGGGGTGTTTTTCAGGAAGGCGGAAAGACCGCCGGAGCCGTCAGGGCCATCGTGACGCGGGGTGCCGCCTGCACCGCCGCCCACCGGGCCCAGCGAGGCCACCACGCTGCGGTTGTGCGTCTGGGTGCGGATATTCATGATCGAGTTGCCACCGGGCGAGTTGGCGGGCAGACGGTCGGGCATCGCCAGTGAGAAGACGCCGACGGTGGCAATCTGAGACAGCGCACAGGTCAGCGAACGCATGCCTACCGCAGCGGGCGCCTCGCAGTTCATGACCGTGCCTGGCGGCAGAATGGCGCGCGTAGGCCGCAGTGTGCCCGCGTTAAGCAACAGGGAGCGATCCAGCGTGGAGAGCACATAGGTGACGCCGACCAGCGCCAGCGGATGTCGCTCCCGTCCGCCCGTGGGCATGTTCAGCGACGAGGCCAGCTGCGGGTCGCTGCCGGTGTAATCCAGCTCAAGCCGATCGCCCTGCACCCGCAGCGTGACGGCGATGCGGCAGGGATAGCCCCCCTCGCCATCCTCATCGGCGTAGTCGGCATAAAAGTATTCACCGTCGGGAATGGTCGCGATGATCGTGCGCGCCTGCGCCTCGGCGTAATCCAGAATGCCTTCAATGCCCTGCAGGAAATCGTCGATGCCAAAGCGGGCAATAATGTCGTGAATTTTCCGCTCGCCCACGTTGACCGAGGCCAGCTGTGCCTTGAAGTCACCCCAGTTCTGGTCCGGCACCCGCACGTTGAGCCGCATGATGCTGGCGACCTCTTCGTTGAGCTGACCCTGTCGCATGATCTTCAGCGGCGGGATGCGAATCCCCTCCTGCACAATGTCGATCAGCGAACGCGACAGCGAGGCGGGCACGGCCCCGCCGACATCGGTGTTGTGAATATGTCCCACCACGAAACAGACAATCTCGCCCTGGTGGAACACCGGTTTCCAGATGTGGATGTCGGGGGAGTGGGTCGCGACGTTTCCGGCGTAGGCGTCGTTGGTGATGCAGATGTCCCCCTCGGCATACTCCTCTATCAGCGCCAGCACCGGCGCATAGTCGATGCCGCTGTACCAGGGCGCACCAAAACTGCGGGGTGAGGCAAACGCCAGCCCGCTGCGGCTGACAATCTGGCAGGAGAAATCTTCCGTCTCCTTAACGAAGGTGGAGTGCGCAGTGCGCATCAGCGTAAAGGCCATCGCATCGGCGGCGGCAGCGCAGTAGTTCGCCAGGATCTGTAAGTTACGTCCGTCAATCGCCATGTTATGCCTCGTTCGCCGTAATCAGCAGGTTGCCAAAAGTGTCGACCGTGACGCCCATGCCGGGCGGCACACAGGTGGTGCAGTCATCCTGAGCAATGATGGCCGGGCCGCTGAGCTGATGGCCGGCGCGCAGCCCGGACCGCAGCACCAGATCAACCTGATGCCAGGCCCCGTCAATCCACGCTTCCGTCTGCTTCAGCACCGGCACCGGTTCCGTCGCCGTGGCCAGCGGGGCAATAACCGGTTTCTGCGTCGGTGAGGTGATCACCAGCCGCAGGTTAATCAGCTGCACCGGGGCCTGCGGATCACAGTGACCAAACAGCTGCTGATGCTGGCGATCGAAAGCGTCATGCAGCGCCGTAAAATCGGCCTGCGTCAGCCAGCCTGGCTCCAGCGGCACGTCGATCTCAAACGACTGCCCCTGATAGCGCATATCGGCGCTGAACTGCAGGCTGTAAGGCATCGCGCTGCCGTGCTCCTCAGCCAGCCAGTCGCAGGCGCGCTGCTGCAATGCCTGCGCTTCCGTGGCCAGGGTGTCGGCAAGGGCGGGAGTCAGATCGCTGTAGAGGGTGCGGATAAAGTCATTACGGATGTCAGCCACCAGCCCGCCCAGCGCCGACAGCACCCCGGGCGTCGGCGGCACAATCACCCCTTTCAGGTTGAGTTCACGGGCCAGGAAACAGCCCATCATCGGCCCGGCACCGCCAAAGGCGAGGAACCAGAATTCCCGCGGATCGAGGCCGAACCGTGACAGCAGGCCGCTGGTGTCGCTGTACATACCGGAGATGGCCAGCTCAATGGCGTTTTGCGCGGTCTCCTGAACCGTCAGACCGAGGGCATCGGCCAGCGGCTGCCAGGCGGTACAGGCAGCCGCGACATCGACGGCGACAGCGTTGTAGCCCAGCGCGCCGTGCCCCATCATGCCGCAGGCGGCAAAGGCGTCGGTGGCGGTCGGCTGCGTGCCGCCGCGCCCGAAGCAGACCGGGCCCGGCAGCGATCCGGCACTGTCCGGGCCCATCTGCAGCACGCCCTGCCCGTCAATCCACGCCAGCGAGCCGCCGCCCTGACCCACCGAGGTAACGGCCACGGAGGGAATGTAGATCGGGAAATCCCCGATGATTTCACCGTTGCCCTGCGCCACGTTGCCGTCGATGATCACCGCCACGTCTGCACTGGTGCCGCCGATATCGAGGCTGAGAATGTTGCCGAACCCACAGGCGCTGGCGAGATAGCTGGCCCCGATGACCCCGGATGCGGTGCCGGAGAGAACCATCTGCACACATTCACGTTTCGCCTGGTCGACGCCCATGACGCCACCGTTCGATTTGGTGATGCGCGGCGGCGGCTGCACGCCGAGCCGCTGTAGCGCCTGCTCAAAGGATTCAAGGTAGTGGATCACCATCGGCTGCACGTAGGCGTTGATGGTCGCGGTAATGGTGCGTTCATATTCGCGGATAATGGGCCAGATGTCGGCAGAACAGGAGGTCAGCAGCTCGGGTGCCTCCTCATTGATAATCGCTTTCACGGCTGCTTCATTGTGCCGGTTGCGATAGCTGTGCAGCAGGGAGACCACGATGCCCTGGCAGCCCGCAGCGCGCGCCTGCGCGATAGCGTCGAGTACGCTCTGGCGGTCCACCGGCTGGAGTACCCTGCCCTGCGCGTCCATGCGTTCACGGATGGCAAAAACCCGGTCGCGCGAGATCAGCGGTGCAGGACGCCGCGAAAAGAGGTCATGGATATGGGGAATTTTCAGCCGGGCCAGCTCCAGCACATCGCAGAAGCCCTCGGTGGCGAACAGCGCCAGCCGCACGCCGCGCCGCTGGATCACCGCGTTGATGCCGACCGTGGTGCCGTGGGTAAAGTAGCCAATCTCCGCGGGGTCGATCCCCTGACGCTGCTGAAACTGCGCCAGCCCGGTGGTGATTTCACTGCCGGGCTGATCCGGGCGCGACAGGACTTTCAGGGTATGAATCTGGTTCGTTTGCTGATCGAGCACGGCAAAATCGGTAAAGGATCCGCCAATATCCACGCCTACGCGGTATCGCATCTCGGGTTAACTCCTGAGTCAGGGAGGGGGAAATTCCATCAGCGTCCCGGGGTGTTGCACCACACGCCAGCCGAGACGCTGGTAGACCTGATGCGCATCCTGGGTCGACAGCATCCAGCGATGCACCGTTTGCAGCTCCGGATGATCACGGACGCAGGTCGCCAGCCAGCTGCCCAGTCCGTGTCCACGCCAGTTTTCGTCAATGATGACGTCGCACAGCCAGCCCAAGCGGGTGTAATCGGTGATAAGACGGGCGAAGCCAATCTGCGCCTGCTGGTGATAGAGGCCAAACGGCAGCGAACCGGCGATCGCCCGCAGGGTTTTCTCGCGCGGCTGACCCTGTGCCCAGTAGGACTTCTCCGCCAGCTGGTGGTGAATCCACGCCAGGTCGAGCCGCTGACGGTCGGTGGAGACGGTGAACGCATCGCGCTGCCACTGCTGGTCAGCAATCAGTAATGAGCTCATAACAACTCCTGATAACGGTTAAAAACAGTCTAAGGGGGTTCGCTGATCGGCTGAGGCTGAAGCGCGCCCTGAAACCGGATGCAGCGACTGAATTTTGCGCCGGGAAGAAATTTTATGCTGAGGGGAGTCAGGCCGATGCATGATGCAGAGTGAACGGGCGGGTAAGGGAAAAATCCGGGTAAAGCGTGCAGGTCTGCACAGCTCCCGGAGCGCGGTCTGCGCCGGGTGCGGTGAATGCCGGTAGTGACCCTCTGCCGTGAAAAGCGCAGAGGATCGGCCCCCGGCTCTGGTCACTACGCCCCGAGTTCGACAGAGTTCTGCTTGTCGATAAGTGAACGCAACGGCACGCTGCTTTTCATGATGGGCGATTTGATCACGATATAACTGAAATATTTGTCGATGCCGATCTGCGCATCCAGCATTTTCTCAATCACTTCCTGGTAATGTTCAATGCTGCGGGTAATAAAGCGCAGCAGATAGTCGTAGCCGCCGGTGATCAGATGGCACTCCATCAGCTCATCGACACTGCGCATCGCCGTTTCAAACTTCATAAAATCTTCGCGGCGATGGCCCGACAGCGTGACTTCGGTAAAGACCGTCACAGAATCGGTAATGCGGGTGAGATTGATGTGGGCTTCATAACCGGTAATAAAACCAGCCTGTTCCAGACGTTTGACCCGTTGCAGACAGGGGCTGGGGGAAAGGCCTACTGCGTCGGCGAGGTTAACGTTGCTGATACGGCCATCTTTCTGGAGTTGCACCAGAATGTTGATGTCGATGCGGTCGAGTTTCATTAAGCCGTTCATAGCACCCCTCATTGTCAGAGCCTGGCCCATCAGGCGTCAGTATTGCAGGCTGGCAATAACCTGGCCTGACGGGCCAGGCGCTTAAGCAAATGTTCAGAACCTCCGGAAGATATATCACGCTTTACGGTAAATGCGCCAGCGCTTCGCAGTGGTTATACCAGCAGGAGGTTTTTAAATTACTTCAATAAAATCAATGAGGAATCGCAGTTTAACCCAGACGGCCTGTGGCACGCGCCAGCGCAATATCGAAGATATGCAGCGCCTCTTCCAGCTGGGAGTCGGTCGTCACCAGCGGGGCCAGGAAACGGATAGTATTACGGTGCAGACCACACTTGATCAGCAGCAGTCCTTCCTGACAGGCGCTGTCGAGGATCTTCTGCGTCAGGGCCGCATCCGGGCGGCCGGTTTCGAAATCGAGGATTTCCACCGCCTGCATAAAGCCCACGCCGCGCACATCACCGATGCAGGCATATTTATCCGCCAGCTGCCGCAGCCGGGCATTGAGCTGTTCACCGAGCTGGCAGGAACGCTGTAGCAGGTTCTCCTGCTCAAACAGATCCAGCACCGCCAGCGCCGCCGCACACCCCAGCGCATTGCCGCCGTAGGTGCCGCCCAGTCCGCCCGGCGCTGGCGCGTCCATGATCTCCGCCCGTCCCACCACACCGGAAATCGGCAGGCCGCCGCCCAGGCTTTTCGCCAGCGTGATCAAATCCGGTTTAATGCCCAGCTGCTGGAACGCGAACATGGTGCCGGTTCGTCCGAAGCCGGACTGCACTTCATCACAAATCAGCAGAATGCCGTGCTGGCTGGTAATGCGGCGCAGCGCCTGCATAAAGGCCGGGCCTGCAGGCAGGAAGCCCCCGTCGCCCTGCACCGGCTCGATAATGATCGCTGCCACCCGCTCAGGCAGGATCTGCACTGCGAACAGCTGCTCCAGCGCCTTGAGGCAATCCGCCTCCGTAATGCCATGCAGCGGATTGGGGAAAGGCAGCCGGTAAATCTCGCCAGGGAACGGGCCAAAGTTCTGTTTATAAGGGGCGGACATGCCGGTCAGGGTGACACCCAGCAGCGTGCGGCCATGAAATGCACCGTCAAAAGCGATGATGCCGGGGCGCTGCGTGTGGGCGCGGGCAATCTTCACCGCGTTTTCTACCGCTTCGGCGCCGCTGGTGAAAAAGACGCTCTTGTAGGCTTCGTCTCCGCCTACCAGCCGGTTCAGCCGCTCCGCTAACGCGATGTAGCCCGGATAAGCCACCACCTGAAAACAGGCGTGCGAGACCAGACCGAGCTGGCGGGTCACGGCGTTGACCACCGCCGGGTGATTGTGACCGACATTGAGCACGCCGATGCCGCCGACAAAGTCGAGATAGCGATTGCCCTCCACGTCCCATACTTCACTGCCTCTGGCGCGCTCGATCACCAGCGGATGCGCGGTGACGACGCCACGCGGCACGTTCTGCTCACGTGCATCCAGTAACAGGTTGTTATCGGAGTATGCTTGCTGCTCTGCCATGACATTCTGCATTTTAAACCCTCATCCACGTAACGTTCGGTTGGCTCAAGTATCGCAACCTGTTGGTTTCCGACGCTGCCGTAATTCCGCAGGCAGCGGCATTTCCTGTCAAAATCCCGCTGCTTTCAGCAGGGAAATTTCTCTGCCAGCGCCTGACGAATCAGGGTGACAAACACGTTAACGCCATGCGGGATCAGCGCATCGTTAAAGTCGTAGGCGGCGTGATGTAACGGCCTGCAGGGCGCAGACCCCAGCCAGAGATAGGCACCGGGCCGCGCCTGCAGCATAAAGGCGAAATCTTCGGAGGTGAGCGCGGGCTGCGGCGCGATCTCAGCGGCGATGCCCGCCTGTTTCAGCGCGTGCAGGCAGAACTGCGCCTCATCCGGGCTGTTCAGGGTTGCCGGGTAGTAGCGCAGATAGCGCACCTCAGCATGCAGGCCGTGCGCGGCGGTGACATGTTCCGCCATCTGACGCAGCCGCGCTTCAATCGTCGCCTGTGCCGTCGGGCTGAAGGTGCGCACCGTACCGGTGATGTTCGCCTCTGCCGGGATCATGTTGTGGGAAAAGCCGCCCTCCATCCGGGTCACGGTGAGCAGCGCCGTTTCACAGGGGTCGAGCGCGCGTGAGACCAGGGTATTCAGCTGAACCACCAGCTCGCTGGTCGCCAGCAGGGTATCGCGGGTCAGGTGGGGCTGAGCGGCATGGCCTCCCCCGCCCAGCACCCGGATATCGAAGCGGTCTGCCGCCGCCATGATCGGGCCGGGCCGGGTCTGCACCTGGCCCAGCGGCAGTTCCGGCCAGTTGTGAATGGCGTAGACCGCCTCACAGGGAAAGCGGCTGAACAGCCCGTCGTCGATCATCGCCTTCGCACCCGCCAGCCCCTCTTCGGCGGGCTGGAAGATGAAGCAGACGGTGCCGTCAAAACTGACGTCGCGCGCCAGTTTTTCTGCAGCACCCAGCAGCATCACGGTGTGACCGTCGTGGCCGCAGGCGTGACTGACCTGCGTCACGCTGCTCTGCCAGGCGGTGCCGCTCTGATCCTGCATCGGCAGGGCATCCATATCGGCGCGCAGGCCAATCATCCGCTCGCTGTTACCCTTTTTCAGGATGCCGACCACGCCGGTCTGGCCGATGCCACGATGCACCTCAATTCCCAGCTGTTGCAGAAAGTTCGCCACCCTGTCGCTGGTGCGGTGCTCCTGAAAACCGAGTTCCGGGTGCGCATGCAGTTCGCGGCGCAGTGCCACTAAATGTTCCATCTCAATATCCTCGTGAGCGGTCGACCAGACCGTGCAGCGGCTCACCACGCTGATAACGGCGCAGGTTCTCCAGCAACGCCGCAATGGCGCTCTCATTCTGTGTCTGGCTGGCGATGTGCGGCGTCAGCCACACGGCGGGATGGTGCCAGAAGGGGTGGTCAGGCGGTAACGGCTCCGGGTCGGTGACATCAATCACGGCGGCGCGGAGCTGGCCGCTCGCCAGCGCCTGCAGCAGATCGTCATGATTAAGCTGCTGACCGCGCCCGGCCTGCACCAGTGCCGCACCCTGCGGCATCTGCGTAAACAGGGTGCGATTAAGCAGACCCTGCGTGGTGTCGGTCAGCGGCAGCAGACAGACCAGAATCTCGCTGTGCGCCAGAAAGTCCGCCAGATCTCCGGCACCGTGCCAGCAGCGCACGCCGGGCACGTGGCGCGGTGTGCGGCTCCAGCCAGCGCAGTCAAACCCCAGTGCGACCAGCTGCTGCAGCGCTGCCTGACCGAGTTCGCCCAGCCCCATCACGCCCACCCGCCGCTGAGCCGCAGGCTTCACCTGATGCGGCTGCCACTGCTGCTGGCGTTGCTGATGAAGATAGCGTGGCATGTCACGATGCAGCCCGAGCACCGCGAAGGTGACATATTCCACCATGCCCTGCGTCAGGCCCGGCTCAATCATTCGGATGACCGGCAGATCGGGCGGCAGCGCGCTGAAGTCAAACTGATCGGCGCCGGCGCCGACAGAAAACAGCAGTTTCAGCCGGGGAAACAGCGCCGGAATATCGGCGGGGGGCTGCCAGGCCACCAGCGCCTCAACCTCTGCCGGATCGCCGGTCTCCGGCCAGATATGCAGCTGAATGTCGGGGGCATGCTCCGCCAGCCAGCGCTGCCAGATCCGTCCCCGCTCCGGTTCCGATTTATAGACGATATGCATCAGGCCATCGCCTGGGTCATTAAGCCAAAGGCCTGCATCCCCTGCGGCGTCCAGGGGGTGCCCCGCACCATCGTGGTCGGCGCATCCACCTGATCCAGCCCGAGGGTGTTGAGCCAGCTGGCCAGCGGCAGGCTGGCATCGGTATCAATACGCAGAAACTGGCCCTGCAGTGGCTGCATCAGGGTTGCCACCAGCGCCTGTGCCACCGGCAGCTCCGCGGCGATCACCGGCCCAATCGCCCAGCCGTGTCCAAACCGGCGCAGGCTGGCGAACCCCTGAATCTGCTGCTGATCGTCCTGTAACAGCAGGGTCTCACAGTCGCCCAGCAGATGGTCGAACAGCGCCGGACGATGCATGCCGTGCGCCTGCTGATCCAGCTTCACCAGCGCGGCGTGATCCGCCAGTGTCGCCGGTCGCAGATGCAGCCCGGCCGGGATCACCACGTCGGGCAGTGACGCCAGTGCGCGGGTCTGGTGCTGGCGGATCTCGCCGCAGCTGACAAAGCCGAGCTTTTCATACAGCCCTTTGCCCATTTCGGTGGCGTGCAGCCGCACGTTGCCGTCCGGGACTTTTTCCAGCTGCGCCAGCATCAGTTGTTTGCCGAGGCCCCGCCCCTGCTGCTGATTATCCACAATCACCAGTCCCAGCGTGGCGGCGTGTTCGCCCCAGCGCCAGAGCACGGCGCTGCCAATCACTCTGCCCTGCTCTTCAATCACCGTGCCTTCGCCCAGCTGCAGCGCCAGCTGCCAGTCTTCGCGTCGGTGGGGCCACTTCAGCGCCTGCGTCATGCGGTAGCACTGTTCGATATCATCTGGCGTCATTGCGCGTAGTGTCAGGCTCATTGCGTTCTCCTTACATCATGCCTGGGGTGTCTAATCCGCTGCCGTCAACCAGACGGCTGTAGCGATAAGGGGCAGGGTCGACAATCGGGGTGGCCCCGGTCGCCAGATCGGCCGCCAGGCGTCCGGCACCCGGCCCGATGCCAAAACCGTGCGCGCTGTAGCCCGCCGAGAGCACCAGCCCCGGCAGTTTCGCCACGGTGGAGATCACCGGAATGGCGTCCGGCGTGCTGTCGATCATGCCGCCCCACGCCTGGGCCAGCCTGAGATTCGCCAGCGCCGGATATTCACGGCGCATCGCGGCCAGCCCCTCTTCCACGATTCGGCTGTCTGCCGCCGGATCGAGAATGCGCACCCGCTCAAATGGCGACGGGCGATCAAAGGCCCAGCGCCCCATCGCTTCGGGGCCTTTGAAAAAGGGCGACAGGCCAAGGTTGAGGGTAAGATTCTTGCGGCGGCTTTTAAATGTCGGATAGAACTGGCGGGCATAACGCAGCCCCTGCGCACCCGGCTCCAGCCGTCCGCGCCCCGATACCGAGACGGTATAACTGCCGTCCATCTGCGGGCGGCAGGCGAAGCCCGGCGTATAGAGCGGCATCGCAATCGCCTGCTCTATCGGCTGCGTGCGGAAGGCCGTGCCGATGACATTGCCCAGCGGCAGATCGATGCCGTGACGACGGCAGAACATGGATGTCCAGGCCCCGGCGGCACAGATCACCCGGCTGGTTTTGATCAGCCCGCGTTCGGTCCAGACGCCGCTGACCTGACCCGCGGCGATATCCAGCCCGCGCACCGCACACTGCTGAAACAGCAGCGCACCTTTTTTCATCGCGCCCGCCACCAGGCCCGGCGCCGCCAGGCGGGGTTCCGCATGGCCATCCGTCGGCGCTGAGAGGCCGCCCCGCCAGGCGGTGGTACTGCCGGGCGTCATCGCTTTTGCCTGCTCAGCAGTCAGAATCGAGCTGTTGACGCCATACCCCTTAGCCATCTGGATCCAGGCATCCCAGGCGGCGATGTCTGACTCTTCCCGCGTGGCGTAAACCAGCCCGCTGCGACGGAATCCCAGCTCTTCGCCGGTTTCCGCGTTCAGCTCCCCCCAGCGTTGCAGGGCATAGATGATCAGCGGCAGCTCCCGCTCATCGCGGTTCTGCTGACGACACCAGCCCCAGTTGCGGCTCGACTGCTCGGCCCCCACCAGGCCTTTTTCGATCAGCACAACCTTAACGCCCTGCTTCGCCAGTTCCCAGGTGGCGGCGGCCCCGGCAATACCGGCGCCAATCACCACCACATCGGCGGCGTCGGGAAAGTCCGTACTGTCCTGTACATAACGAATCGGTGCAGGCATAACAAAACGACCTCTGTTGTAAATGAAAAGGAGCACGCCATGACGCCAGCGGCCACCTACTCTGCTTTCAAAATCTCTTCATGCTCGTCCAGCCAGCCCTGACGCAGCTCCGGCACAGCGCGTTTCAGCCGCTCAAAGTAGAGCTCGCTGGTGGGCTTGTCGTAGTCGCTGCGGGCCAGCTGGGTCACGATGCGCCCGCTTTTCATCACCACAATCTCGTCGCACACGGCGCGCACCGCATGCATGTCGTGGCTGATGAAGATTACGGAGAGGCCCAGCTCCCGGCGAAGTTCACTGATGAGGTCGAGCACGGCGGCCGCCACCACGGTGTCCAGCGCCGAGGTGACCTCATCACACAGAATCAGATCGGGCTCAGCCGCCAGCGCGCGCGCCAGATTAACGCGCTGCTTCTGGCCGCCCGACAGCGCCCAGGGACGCCGTCCCAGCACGCTGCGCGGCAGCTGCACCAGATCCAGCAGCTGATTGAGCCGCTGCTGACGGGCCGCACCGCTCAGACCATGAAACAGCGTCAGCGGACGCGACAGAATGCGCTCAACGCTGTGAGCCGGATTCAGGGCGGTATCCGCCATCTGGAACACATACTGAATGCGTCGCAGCTCGTTGTCAGGGCGTTTCTGCATATCGCCCGCGATATAGTGACCGTTAAACAGGATGTGGCCGTGACTCGGGGCGTTGAGCCCGGCGATGGCGTGCGCCAGCGTGGTTTTGCCCGAGCCGGACTCCCCGATAATGCCAATCGCCTGCCCTTTCCATAGCCTGAGGTTGACGTCTTCCAGGATGCGCACCTTCGGGTGGCCCTCCCTGTCGCGCGGGCCATAACCGGCGCAGAGATCGCGCACTTCCAGCAGCGGCTGAATATCGGCCGCCGCGGGACACCAGCTGCTGGGCCGCTCTTTCTGGCGCGCCGCATCCATCAGCAGGCGGGTGTACTCCGCCTGTGGCGCGCCAATCAGTTGTGCGGTGGTGCCATATTCCGCCATTTTGCCGCGCAGCAGCACCAGAATCCGATCGGCCATCTGCGCCACGACCGCCAGATCGTGACTGACGTAAATGGCGGTGACGCCGCGCTGCACCACCACCCGGCGAAAGGCTTTCAGCACCTCAACCTGGGTAGTCACATCCAGTGCGGTGGTGGGTTCATCCAGAATCACCACGTCCGGGTCGCCAATCAGCGCCATCGCCGTCATCAGACGCTGCAGCTGACCGCCTGACACCTGATGCGGATAGCGGTCACCGATGCTCTCCGGATTGGGCAGTGCCAGCTCACGGAACAGGCCAATCGCTTTTTCCCGCGCCGCTTTGCGGGTCAGGGTGCCGTGAATGACCACCGGCTCAATCACCTGATCGAGGATTTTCATGCCCGGATTAAACGACGCGGCGGCGCTCTGAGCGATATAAGCCACTTTATTACCGCGAAAGGCGCGCAGCTGGCCTGGCGTCAGGCTGCTGACGTCGGTGCCGGCGACGTGAATATTGCCCCCGGCAATCCGGCAGCCGCTGCGGGCGTAGCCCATCAGGGCCATCGCGATGGTGGTTTTACCCGAGCCGGACTCGCCAATCAGCGCCAGCACCTCGCCCTTCTGCACGGTAAAGTGAATGTCGGAAACCAGGTCAATCTCTTCGCCGCGATCGGTCTGAGCGGTGACGCGCAGTTTATCGACCGAAATCACCGGCATGGCCGTATGGGGTGTCACGTTCATGCTCCCTCCTTCGCCAGCGTCAGCGGACGCATCGCCTGCAGGCTGTCGATAAACAGGTTGGCGCCAATGGTCAGGCTGGCAATTGCCAGCGCGGGCATCAGCACCGCCGGTGAGCCGTCAAACAGGCCCTGCATGTTTTCACGCACCAGCGTGCCCCAGTCGGCATAGGGTGGCTGCACGCCCAGGCCGAGAAAGCTCAGGCCGCTGAGCAGCAGCACGATGTAAACAAAGCGCAGGCCAAAGTCGGTCAGCATCGGGTGCACCATGTTAGGCAATATGTCGTGAATGGCGATATGCCAGCGGCTTTCGCCCCGCAGTCGTGAGGCGCGGACGTAGTCCATGCTGCGCAGCGAGCTGGCCATGGCAAAGGCGATACGGAATGCGCCCGGCCAGTAGGTAAAGACCGCCGTCAGGATCAGCATCGGCAGCGACGAGCCAAAGACGGCGACGATCATCAGCGACAGCACTTTTCCCGGCAGCACCAGCAGCGCATCGTTGACGCGGCCCAGCAACTCCTCCAGCCAGCGTCCCGTGACCGCCGCCAGCAGCGCCAGCAGCGTGCCGACCAGACTGGCGAGCAGCGCCGCGCTCAGCGCCAGACCGATTGAGAACTTCGCGCCATAGAGAATGCGACTCAGCATGTCGCGGCCGAGATAGTCGGTGCCCAGCAGGTTGTCCGCCGTCAGCCCGCCCATCAGCGGCCCGCCGCCGATATCGTCGATGCTGTGCGGGGCCAGCGCGGTGCCGAACAGCGCCATCAGCAGCCAGAACAGGGAGATCAGCAGTCCCATCCGGCCAGACCAGGAGAGTGACTGTAAGAAACGCCAGGGCAGCAGAAGAGTATTCATGCGCTTCTCCATTTCGGGTTAAAGGCGATAGTCAGGATGTCGGCCAGCAGCAGCAGAACCAGATAGCAGGCGGCGAACAGCATGACGCAGAGCTGCACCACCGGCAGATCGCGGTTGCTGACGGCATCCACCAGCTGACTGGCCAGACCGGGATAGCTGAAGATGGTTTCGATGATGATCACCCCGCCAAACAGATAGGAGAGGCTGAGTGAAATCGCGTTGGCAATCGGGCCAACCGCGTTAGGCAGGGCGTGACGCAGCACGGCTCTGAGCGGTGACACCCCTTTCAGCCGCGCCATCTCCAGATAGGGGCTGTCGAGCTGATTGATGATCGCCGCCCGCGTCATCCGGGCCATCTGCGCCACCAGTACACAGCAGAGCGTCAGCACCGGCAGCGCATAGGCTTTGAGGTAACTCAGCAGGTCGCTGTCCGGGCTGCCGAACGACATCGCCGACACCCAGTGCAGCCTGACGGCAAAAATCAGCACCGCGACCGTCGCCACCAGAAACTCCGGGACGGCGACCGTCGCCATAGTGCCGATAACCAGCGCCCGATCGAGCCGTGACCCGCGATTCATCGCCGCGATGATGCCGATGATCAGCGCCAGCGGCACGCAGATCAGTGTGGTAATGCCCGCCAGTTCAAACGTCGCCGGAATGCGCTGGGCCACCAGCTGTGCGACCGGCAGATGGCTGGCAAACGAGGTGCCGAAATCGCCCTGCAGCATGCCTGTCAGCCAGTGGACGTAACGCATCAGCAAAGGCTGATCCAGCCCCAGCTGCTGCCGTAACGCCGCCACCGTCTCTGGCGTGGCGTTCTGCCCGAGGATCATCTGCGCCGCGTCACCCGGCAGCAGGCTGGTGATGAAAAACACCACCGCCGAGACGATAAGCAACGTCAGGATGCCGGCACCGGTTCGCCGGGCAATCAGGAACAGCATATATCGGTTCATCGGCGTTCTCCTTACTCAGGTTCCGGATCAGGCGGTCAGCCAGGCAAACTCATGGAAGCGATACCCCATCATCATGCCCGACGGCCAGGCTTCCACTCCTTTGACCTTTTTGCTGTAGCCATCGGTGGAGCTGATAAAGGTCGGGATGAGGGTGCCGCAGTGGTCATAGATCAGCGTCTGCATATCGCCATACATCTGCTTGCGTTTCGCCTGATCGCGTTCCCCCCGTGCCGCCACGACCAGCTGGTCAAACTGCGGATTCTTCCAGCCCGACTCGTTGCTCGGCGCGGTAGAGAGATAAAACTGTGAGAAGAGCATGTCGAGCGTCGGACGCGGGTTAATCGAGCCATATCCCACGGGATCTTTAGTCCAGTGCGACGACCAGTAGCCGTCATACGGCACACGTCGCACTTTGATGTTGAGCCCGGCCCCGCGCGCAATCTGCTGGATCATCTGACCGCCTTCGGTCGCCCCTTCAATGTTGGGCGTGGTTACGATCTCCACCGTTGACCCGGCCATCCCGGCTTTTTTGATGTGGAATTTCGCCTTTTCCACATCCAGCGGGCGCGGTTTCAGGTCGGCGTTGTAGAGCGGATGCCACGGTGGCACCGGGGTGTCATTACTGACGTCGCCGTAGCCCTGCAGGACCGTTTTCACCAGCATTTCGCGCGGCTGCAGATATTTCATCGCCAGCACAAAATCTTCGTTGCTTCCCGGCGTCACGTCGGTGCGAATAATCAGGTTGGTGTACATCCCCGATTTACTCTCCAGCACGCCGAAGTCGCTGCTGGCTTTGATGCGCTTGCAGTCGGCGGCGGTCATGGCCGCGACGATCTGCAGATCGCCCGACATCAGCGCATTGACGCGCGCGGCACCGTCGGTGACGCCTATCAGCTCCACCTCATCCAGGTGCGGCAGGCCCGGCTTGTAGTAGTTGGGATTTTTCGTGCCGATGGCGCGCACGCCGGGCATAAAGGCTTTGCAGATGAATGGCCCGGTGCCGATCCCTTTGCTGAAATCTTTGGTGCCATCCTGCACGATTAAAAACGGCGGCGTGGCCAGCATGTAAGGGACATCGAAGTTGGCGCTGTTCAGCTCCAGCAGCACCTCATTGTCATTGACCGCGGTGAAGGTTTTGAACTGGTCGGCCAGCTTGAAAGCGATGGAGGCGATAGCCGGATCTTTGTGGCGGCTAAGTGAGTAGATGACATCTTTAGCGGTCAGCGGTTTGCCGTCATGGAAGGTCACGCCCTTGCGCAGCTTAATATGCCAGGTGACGCCATCGCCCGACTCCACCGATTCCGCCAGGGCCGGTTGCACCATCAGATTTTTATCCAGCTCGGTCAGGCCGCTGTAAAACATAAACTGGCGGGTATAGTCGGCGCTGTTGTTACTTTTGGCCGGGTCGAGTGTGTCGGTGGCCGACGCATTCGACATCGCCGCGCGCAGTTTACCGCCCTTCACGGGCTTATCGTCCGCCTGTGCTGCCCCGGAAAAACCGATCAGGCCGCTGCTCATCACCGCACCCGCGGAGAGGATTTTCATCAGGCTGCGGCGTGACAGTGTGCCTTCAGTGATCATGCGCGTCAGTGCCGGATTTACCGCATCAGCGTCGTTATTATCAAATTTACTCATCTCTGTACCCTCAATAGTCAGGCGAACCGGGGATCATTTTCTGACGGTGCTGGCAACCTGGCAGCCAGCCTCCGACGGGGGTTATGAAAGGCGATCCTTTGCTTTGTAATAGAGTCCTGCGAGCGGTAAAAACCATGGCTTACCGTGATAACCGGGCAGCGCGGGCCATGTCTCACGCTGCCAGGGATTGTCCGTCGCTTTTTCAGCCAGCAGGTCGGCCATGACCCGCCCCATCCAGACCGACATCTGGGTGCCGTGACCGCTGTAGCCCAGCGAGTAGAAAACGCCATCCTGTTCACCGGCGTGAGGCAGACGGTCGGCCGTCATATCGACCATGCCGCCCCAGCAGTAGTCCACCTGCGCCTGGCCGAGCTGGGGCAGCATCTGCGTCATCGCCCGGCGCAGGATCTCGCCACTGCGGGAGTCCGAGGTGGGATTGCTGACCGCAAACCGGGCGCGCCCGCCAAACACCAGCCGGCGATCGGCGGTGGTGCGGAAGTAGTTGCCGATATTCAGGGAGGTGACGTAGGTGCGGTCCTGCGGCAGCACCTGTTGCAGCAGCGCCGGATCCAGCGCTTCCGTCACCACAATAAAGCTGCCGACCGGCACGATGCGGCGCTGAAACCAGGGAAAGGGACCGACGTTGGAGCAGCCGGTCGCCATCAGCACCTTATCCGCCAGCAGCGAGCCCTGCGCGGTGTGGACCCGGTGCTGATACCCCTTCAGCCGCTCTAATTTCGTCACGGCGTGATGGGGGAAAATTTTTGCGCCGCTGCGGGCGGCCGCTTCGGCCAGACCGACTCCAAACTTGCCCATGTGCATCTGACCGCCACGCTGCTGCAGCAGGCCACCGTGAAAGTCATCGCTGGCGATCTCGTCACGCACCGCCGTTTTGTCGAGCAGGGCGATCTCCGGGTCAATGGTGCGGCGCATCAGTTCATAAGCCTCCCGCAATCCGGCCATATGTGACGCTTTGCTGGCGAGCTTGAGCTTGCCGCACAGCCGGAAGTCGCAGTCGATCGCTTCGTCCTGGATCAGCTGCCGCACATAGCTCACGGCATCGTCAAACGCCCGGTAGAAGCGGCTGGCCTGCTCCAGGCCCTGACTGGCTACCAGCGCGGCGAAGTTCTGCGCCACACCGGTGTTGCAGTGGCCACCATTGCGCGCCGACGCCTGGCTCATGACCTCGCCACTCTCCAGCAGCACAACGCTGATCCCGCTGCGCGCCAGGCTGAGCGCCGCCGAGACGCCGGTGAAGCCGCCGCCGATCACCACCACGTCAGCGTGGGCCGGCAGCGGTTCGCGGGCGGCACCGGTAAAGGCGGGAGCCGTGGCCTGCCAGAACGATTCCAGTTTCATGGGGGGTCCTCAGAGTCCGACGACGCCAGGCAGGCCGCCGATGTCGTTGATTTCGGTGTACCCGTAGTAGGGGTTTGCCGGCTCATGGCCGCGATTGACCCAGACTTTGTTTTTGATGCCGAGATCGTGTGCGGTCATCAGGTCATAGCGGAAACTGGAGGAGACGTGCAGGATCTCCTCCGGGCCGCAGCCGAGCTTATCCAGCATGTACTCGAAGCCCTTCATCTGCGGTTTGTAGGCACCCGCCTCTTCCGCCGTAATGGTCATGTGAATGGGCGCGCCCAGACGCGGGATATGATGCGGGATCAGATCTTTCATTGAGTTGGTAAGCAGCACGAGCGGAAACGCTTCGGCGACTTTCGCCAGACCGGCCGGCACGTCGGGATGGGGGCCCCAGCTCGCGCAGTCGGTGTAGATAAAGTCGCTGTCGGCTTTCTCCCAGCGAACGCCCCATTTTTTGCAGGTGCGCTGAATCGCATTGCTGACCACGTCGTAGTAGGGTTTCCATGCACCCAGCACTTCATCCAGCCGGTAGGCTGAAAAGTCCCGGGTAAAGGCGTCCATGTCGGCCGGGTCGACGCGGTCGCTGAAACAGCGCTGCGCGGCGCCGGCCATATCGAAGCGAATCAGCGTGCCGTAACAGTCGAACGTGATAAATTTCGGTTTAAACAGAGCCATGTCACACCCTCATAGTCGTCAGTTGTGCTTAGAAATCGATAAGAACGCTCTTCTGGCGCTGGCAGGCCTGAAACGCCTGACGCCCTAAATCTTTTCCAATGCCGGAGCCGAGAAAGCCGCCGGTGGGGATGATGAAGTCACCGGAGCGGCCATAGCGGTTGATCCAGACGGTGCCGGCGTCAATGGCGCGCATGGCGCGCAGCGCACGCGGCAGGCTCAGCGTGTGCACCCCGGCACAGAGGCCGTAGATCGCATGTGCCGCCATCGCCAGTCCCTGCTCTTCATCATCGAAGGTCTGCACCGTCAGCACCGGGCCAAAGATCTCCTGCTGCACCGCCGGGTTATCCTGGGTGACGTGGCTGAGCAGCGTAGGCTGCCAGAACCAGCCCTCGTCGGTGTCGGCAAAACGCGCGCCGCCGACAATCACCTCGGCGCCCTGCGCTTTCGCCGCCTCAATGACCGAGCTGACTTTGTTGCCCTGGCGCGCATCAATCAGCGGCGCGTAGCGGCTGCTCTCATGCCAGGTGACGCCCGGTTTCACTTCCCGGCAGAGTTGCGCCAGCCGCTCAACCAGCGGATCGGCGATGTTGCGCTGCACAATCAGGCGGGTGCCTGCCACACAGGCCTGACCGCCGTTAGCGGTGAAGCCGCGCAGAATGCGCTGGGCCAGCACCTCAATGTCGCCTGCATCATCAAAGACCAGCTGCGGACTTTTGCCGCCCAGCTCCAGCGTGACCGGTTTCATGCCGAACTGTGCCGCGTCGCTCATGATGCGGGCACCGGTCTGCGTCGAGCCGGTAAACGAGACTTTGCGCACCAGCGGGTGTTTCACCAGCGCACTGCCGGTGACCGCCCCACTGCCCTGCACGATGTTCAGCACCCCGGCCGGTAAGCCCGCCTGAATCGCCAGTTCGGCCATGCGCACGGTGGAGAACGGCGTCAGTTCAGACGGCTTCAGCACCACCGCATTGCCCGCCGCCAGCGCCGGACCGCATTTCCACGACGCCATCGACAACGGGAAATTCCACGGGGTAATCGCGCCGATCACGCCATAGGGTTCAGCGATCAGCATGCCGAGGCTGCTGTCGCGGGTGGGAAAGAGATCGCCGCTGTATTTGTCGGCGCATTCCGCATAGAAGCGAATCGCTTCGGCCGTGAAAGGGATTTCGTGCTGCACCACGTCGCTGATGGGTCGGGTCGACCCCAGCGCTTCCAGCTGGGCCAGCAGGGGATCCTGCTCTATCAGATCTGCCCAGCGGCGCAGAACCCGACCACGTTCCCGTGGCGCGCAGCCTGACCAGCCGCTGGTTTTCAGCGCCTGATGCGCCACGGTCACGGCGTGATCGACATCTTCTGGCGTGGCGTCCCGTAGCTGCGCATAGACCCGGCCGTCTGAGGGGCGTTTAACCTCAGACAGGGCACCCTGGCCTTGCACGTGCTGGCCGCCAATATAATGGCCAGCCGGAAGAGAAACGTTTTCAGGGTCGAAACTTAACATGGAATAATTCCTTATTTGTTACACCCATCAGTTGCTGGTTAATTCGTTTTTCAGCCGCCGATTTCTGCGCGGGTAATAAGCTAATGCAGAAAGTATGCCAGCCGGGCAAAAAATAAAAATGCGTTTAAAACAGCGCAAAAAAATTTTCTGCCGTATTGCCGGATGATTTTTTGCGGAATTGCCGAACAATTAAACAGATGATTTACTTCACAAAAATCCTGCGCTCTGCTGGTGCAGCCTGCACGGAAATTGCACCAAAGCGGATATTCCGGGCAAGGCAGGTGATTAACTGCAGCCTGCCCCGCCGGTTTACTGACGCGCTTCACATCCCGAATCATTTCTTATGTTTTAAACCCGATACGTTGACGCCAAAAAAATTATCCGGAATCGCCGCCAAAAAAAACGCCAGCCGGATGACCCGGCTGGCGTTTAATTACTCTTTATTCACAGACTGCCGATATGAAACGTTTTTTGTTCCAGATATTCGTCAATGCCGTAACGTGATCCTTCCCGGCCAATGCCGGAGAGTTTCACGCCGCCAAAGGGAGCCACTTCCAGTGAGATCGCACCGGTATTGAAGCCGACCATCCCGAACTCCAGCGCTTCCGCGACCCGCCACGCCCGCCGGTTGTTCTCGGTGAAGAAGTAGGCCCCCAGACCATAGGGCGTGTTATTCGCCATGGCGATCGCCTCCTCTTCACTGTCAAAAATAAACAGCGGTGCGACCGGGCCAAAGGTCTCCTCATGTGCGATGCGCATCGAGTCGGTCACCTCCCCCAGAACCGTAGGCTGTACAAAGGTGCCGTTGCCCTGGCTGATGCCGCCGGTCAGCAGGGTGGCGCCCTGGCTCAGCGCATCATCAATGTGACCATTCACTTTTTCCACCGCGCGGTCATTGATGAGCGGGCCGATGGTGCTGTCAGGCGCAAAACCATCGCCCACTTTCAGCGTGGCGACCGCCTCCAGCAGTCGTGCGGTAAAGCGCGCATAGATGCTGCGCTGCACCAGAATACGGTTGGCGCAGACGCAGGTCTGTCCGGCGTTGCGAAATTTGCTGAGCATGACCCCGGCCACCGCAACCTCGATATCGGCATCCTCAAAGACAATCAGCGGTGCGTTTCCGCCCAGCTCCAGACTCAGACGTTTGATGCTGTCGGCGCTCTGCTGCATCAGTAACTGCCCGATCCGGGTAGAGCCGGTAAAGGAGATTTTGCGCACCGTGCGGCTCCCGGTCAGGGCCGCGCCAATCTCCGTGGGCAGGCCGGTTAATACCTGTAATACCCCGGACGGGAAACCGGCGCGCTCTGCCAGCACGGCCAGCGCCAGCGCGGAGAGCGGCGTCAGTTCTGAAGGTTTGACGATGATTGGACAGCCAGCCGCCAGCGCAGGCGCTACCTTGCGGGTGATCATCGCAATCGGGAAATTCCACGGCGTAATCGCGGCGGCCACGCCGACCGGCTGTTTCAGCACCAGAATGCGGCGGTCATCGCTGGGCGCGGGAATGGTATCGCCATAAATGCGGCGCGCCTCTTCGGCGAACCATTTCACAAAGCTGGCCCCGTACAGCACTTCACCTCTGGCTTCTGCCAGCGGTTTACCCTGTTCGGCGGTCATGATGATTGCCAGGTCATCGGCATTCTCAATAATCAGCTGATGCCACTTCTCCAGCAGCGCGGCACGGCTGGCATTGGGCGTCCTGCCCCAGCTGATGCGTACCGTTTCCGCAAAAGCAATGGCCTGCTCCGTTTCGGCATATCCCAGCGCCGGGATCGTCGCTAGGGTTTCACCCGTGGCGGGATTGGTAACCGGCAGCGTGGCCCCCTGCTGCGCATCCTGCCAGCATCCGGCAAACAGCGCCTGCTGGCGCAGCAGATCGCTGTCGTTGAGTTGAAGTTGCGACATAACATCCCCCTGTAGTGAGCTGCTTCCACTTTATCGCGCCCGGTGAGTGCAGGATGTTGTTTCAGGGTGAGAGAGAGGCTGGCGAAGAGGTTTTAAGCAGGCTTTCGAAATTTTATGCCGTGGGGGAAACCCGGCGCATCCAGGCGGATGCGCGGAGTGATTAAATCTGGAAGTCGATAACCGGCTCGTCGTCGCTGCTGTACGAGAGCGCCTGACGCTTGATCTCCTCCAGTGACAGGTTGGCGTTGCAGAGTTCCAGAAACTGCCAGACATAGTTGCGTTGCAGCTGACCGCGCTTCAGGCCGAGCCAGACGGTACTGGCATCGAACAGATGGGTGGCATCAATGCGCACCAGCTCTTCACTCTCTTCGGTTTCACACGCCTGGTCGGCCAGAATCCCGACGCCTAATCCGAGCTTAACGTAGGTTTTCACCACGTCGGAGTCCTGAGCGCTGAGTACGATGTCCGGTTTCAGACCGGCGCTCTGGAAGGCGCGATCCACCCGGGAACGGCCGGTAATGCCCTGCCGGTAGGTAATAAGGGGATGGCGGCTGAGGGTGCTCAGCGAAACGGGCTGGTTCTGCACCAGCTCATGCCCTTTCGGCACCAGTAAGGCGTGGTGCCAGCTGAACCAGGGAAAGGCCGCCAGGCTGCTGTTGTTAACCAGCATCTCACTGGCGATGCCGACATCCGCCTCCCCCGCCAGCAGCATCGATACAATCTCCTGTGGGGAGCCCTGATTGAGTTCCAGCCGGACATTCGGATAGAGCTGGCGAAACGCTTTGATGATCTTCGGCAGGCTGTAGCGCGCCTGAGTATGGGTGGTGGCGATCGTGAGGATACCGCTGGTTTCATTGGTAAACACATCGGCCAGGCGGCGGACTTTGCCCGCTTCATCCAGGATGCGTTCGGCAATGGTCAGCAGCGCCTTACCCGGCTCGGTCATCCCCAGCAGACGTTTACCGCGGCGGATAAAGATCTCCACGCCAAGTTCATCTTCCAGATCCCGGATATGCCGACTCACACCCGACTGGGAGGTAAAAAGCGTGTTAGCGACTTCCGTTAAATTAAATTCACAGCGGGCCGCCTCGCGGATGATTTTAAGCTGCTGGAAATTCACGGTATTTACCTCCCTTTACATAATCTGATTCTGTGATGGTAAGAACTATTATTGATAACGGGAAATACTAAAAAATTTGGCTTTATGACTTTAGGGAATAAAGGGGTGGGGTTGTTCGGTGCGTGAATGCGGTGAGAAGATTGGCCTGGCAGGGCGGGTTTTAGTGGTGTTCGTTGCGTGGTGGGGTCGCGCAGCGAACGGGATATGAGCAGGTTTCGTTCGCCGGGTAGCTGGGACTAATGGGGTTCGCTGCGCGGGTTGAGTCTGAGCAGGTTTCGTTCGCCCAACAGGTTGGGCAGTTTCAGCTTCGCCTCTGCAGGCGACCGACAAGGGGGCGCCAGTCGCCGCGCCCCCTTGACCCCGGGCTCCGGCCTGCCTCACCGCCGCTTCGCGGTCCCTTCGCTTCTTCCGGATTTCTCACGGACCGGCAGGACGCGCCATCCCTGGCGCGACCCTGCCTCTTCGCGACATCCCTGTCGCTCGTCCTGAAATCCCTCATCCGCTCAGCGGCTCAGACGGCCTCCCTCCCCCGCTGTTATCTCTTCTCTTAATGTGGCTCTTTTATTGCGGTGAGTTAATGAGACTGCCTTAGCCTTCAGGCCAGCAGACAACGCTCCATTCAGGAAAAACGAAGATATCAAAGACGGGGGTGTGGGAGAGGCATCCGACGCGCTGAGGAACAACCGGAGGCCAGGATGAGCCGACAGGACGTCGGCGAAAGGACGGCACGAGCCAGGGATGGCGAGTCCGGACGGTCCGTCGGCCGCAGGGCGTGACGAAGGCACCCCGCAACGCGGGGCGCGGAGGCTGCCGGACGCCGGGATTGTTAAGGGG